>NZ_JABEPJ010000029.1:0-39980 GCF_013002825.1 Pseudoalteromonas sp. NEC-BIFX-2020_002 | reverse complement strand
TAGTGAAACGAAACAGCGCCGATGATAGTGTAGCATTTGTTATGTGAAAGTAGGTCATCGCCAGGCTCCAAATAAAGAAAGCCCGACTCATAGAGTCGGGCTTTTTTACGTCTGCAGGAAAGTGAAACAGCGAGCAAGGTGCAAGGTGGCCAGTGTCGCTCAGGCGTTCACCTGAAAACGAAACACCCCCATATATCGGTTGTCGCGATAAATCACGACCTACATCGTACTGAGTGAACTCAAATAGTGTGTGTAATACCAACCTGCATAAATATTTGAACAATTTAACGAATTAAATCACGCTATAACCCAGTTAGCGCTTTATTTAACTCGCTAGGGTGGTTAAATATTTAAGTCGATTGGTATTACATCCAAGGTGTTTATTTTAGAATGTTGCTCGTACGCTAAGCGCAAAGCGTCGATCAGTCGTGAAGTTTAATGCTTGCGTTCTTGTTCCGGCTTGATCCATCTGGTATTGAGTTTTGGTTTCAGTTTCAAGCAAGTTACTTGCTTCAATACCAACTTTCCAGTGATCATTAATCGTGTAGTAGAAGCTGGCATCCATCATGCCAGATGCCTCAGCATAAGCTGGAACATATTCTTCTGACTCACGTAAAGTAAGTAAATACTCAGAGCGCCAAGTATAAGCAAGGCGGAATGAAATATTTTCGTACTCATACATACCAATAATATTCATGTTTTGATCTGAGTAACCCTGTAATGGTAAACCACTAAATACACGAAAGGTGTTTCTAGTATCTGCAATTGGATTACCGTTTTCATCAAAACCTAAAGTACCTTCTGAAATATTATTAGGATCTTCTAAACCATTTTGATCGATATAAGTGTAGTTAAATTGTAAGCCTAAACCACTGAATGCGCCTGGTAACATGTCATAGAATTGAGAGTATGAAAACTCAGCTCCACGGATTGTGCCTGATCCTGTATTGTCTGGCCCATACGCAGATACATCGTACTCCTCACCATTAAAATTAACATCAAGATCAAATGATTTATTACGAATAATATTATCTAATTTCTTATAAAATAAGCCCACAGTGATATAACCAGCAGGTGCGAAGTACCATTCTGTGGTTAGATCAGTATTAATAGATGTTTCAGGCTCTAAGTTTGGATTGCCTGATAGTGCGGTGAGTTCTATATTATCAAGTCCAACAACGGGGTTGTTTATTTCATCAGAGTCCGCGCCAGGGGTTTGTAAACGACGAGTATAGTCTAGATTGAGAATGCTAATATTACGGGCATCAACTAAGCTTGGGTAAAATAGCGCTTTTGAAGCGCCGAAACGAACAACGACATCTTCAGAGACACCAAAGCTTATATTCAGGCTAGGTAAAATAGTGCTGTAATCAGTACCTTCAACGGTACTTAACTGAGACTCACCTGTAGCAATATCATAGTAACGTTTATATTCAGGCTGTTGCATAACAGCATTAAGAGATGTTCCTGGATCGCCGCGTTTGATAGTTGCAGGCTGTACAAATGCTCCTGTGGATTCCAATTGATAATTGACGTAGCGTAAACCAATGTTACCTACAATTGGTATATCTTGTGCAATAAAATCAAAATCACCGCGCACGTAAAGTTCGTTACGCTTTTCATTTGTTGAACTAATGTTATGTGCTGCATATGGGCCTTCGACCCGATTTGGCTTGTCTGTATAAGGAACGTAAGTACCACTACAAACGCCATTATTAGCGGCGCTATTTGTTGCGTTGTGCCACCCATCTTTACAACCTTGACGTAATGAGTTTGCGTAGTTTTTGACTAACTCCATGCGTGGAAATAAGAAGTTATTTACATCGCCTTGTAACACTTGACCATTATAGTAATCAGAAAAATCAACACGTTCAAATAGTTCTGGTCTATTTATAGCTGATGCAGCATTTCTATCATCTTGGATCCAAGGAGTACCAATGGCAGACCAACCCTCGTAGGCGGTGTCTCGTACTGTTAGGTCTTTGTCTGAAAGATATAAACCTGCTTTAATATTGGTAAATACGCCATCAAGCTCATAATTCAGATCTAATTTAAAACTATCAGCTTTTGCAGTATTGTGTTCTTTTTGCTCCATACCACTGCCTAAGAATAAATTAGGTACGGGTCCATTCCAATCTTCGTTAGGTGACCAGCCAGCGGTCATAATATTATCGCTTAAAAACTCTACTGTTGGTCGAGAGCCTCTCATATCGAGAAAGTATGGGGATACTACATGAACATGGTTGCCGCGTGTCTGACCAGACATACTATAATTATTTAAAAATTTTTCTGAACTTATATGCTGATAGTCAAATTCAACGGTTAAACGGTCAATGGGCTTTATCGTTAGATTGAATGAGGTATCCTTCACTGTGTTTTCGTTTTGATTCCAACGACTGCGATAGAAAAAGGGAGTCTCAGGGCTGACACCCAGTGCGATACCTGAGGTTACGAATCCATTATCAGTTATTAAAGGATGGCCACTAGCTGCATCGTCCATCCAGTTTTGTGATGATCCCATAAAGCTTTTAAAGCCTTGTGCTGCTTGACCTATTTGACGTTCATTCCACTCAAGTGATGCTTTTGAATTGATGTGTTCTAGTGTAACCACAACAGTGTCATCACTACTTGCCCATTGCAGGGATGATGTGAAACCTGTTCGTTTACGGTCGTTGGTCGCTGTACTCATATGTATTGCTGCTGGCACATGCCAGACACTGCCTTCTGGTTGGCCTGGTAAGGCCGGACCATCTACAGGTGAGCTAGGATCAACGCCTGTAATTCCACCCCACTGATCGGTTGTTGGTAAAAATGAATCGCCACGAGAATGGAAGTTTCCTATACCTACACCATCACCTCGGGTTTTATATTCAGATTTTGATCCTGCAATTAAAAAACCAAATTTACCCATATCTGTTTCCCAGTTATCAGAAAACAATGCGGAGAATGAAGGAGTAGTTTCATCACGGAAGTCGCTGTAGTTTGCTTTTGCATTAAAAGATATTAATTGTTCTGTAGAATCAAATGGTTTACGAGTAATGAGGTTTACAGTACCTGCAACACCACCGGATATAAGATCAGCCGTTTGATTTTTAACTACTTCTATCGCACCTAGTAGTTCCGCAGGAAAGTCTTCATAACTTAAACCACCAGAAGGGTTTGCACTAAATGCATCACGGCCGTTAACTTCTGAACGAACGCGATCCAGCCCGCGTATAAGTACACTAGTCCCTTCATCTGCATAGTGTTTAGGATCATCTGAAGAAGCGAACCTTTCGATTGTTACACCCGGCACACGTTGCAGAGCTTCGGTAACTGATTTATCGGGGAGGGCACCAATATCTGATGCTGTTATGACATCTTTTACTGTATCAGCATAGCGTTTTAAATTTTGAGCGCTAAATATGCTTCCTCGGATCCCAGATACTTCAATTACTTCGATAGAGTCCTGCTTTTTCTCTGTGATGACATCGCTGTCATTTTGTGGCGCTGTTTGACCCAAAACTAATAGTGGGCACAACCCGAGGATCGCACATGAAACCGCTAGGCTAAGTGAAGTACGTTTTGTATGTTTATTATTACTGTTGATGACTATTTTAGACATGGTTTTATCTCTTTTTTGCTTTTTATAACCAGTGTAGCCTTGTTCAGACAAAGGACTTACAAAGCTATTTTATTATCGACATTACGGCCCAATATGCCAAATTCATTCGCTACTTCTAATAACCTATTATTTTTAATAAAGCATAAAAAGTAACAGTTATTTAAAGTGCAACTGTTACTTTTTAACATAAAGTGCGAAAAAGTAAACATTTTCGGATTAAATTCTTTTTTATAGTGATTAAGTATTGGGTTTATCAATAACGGATATAGCAAGAGATCCTGCATTATAATTTTGGGGGGAGTAAGATAATTATAATTTTGCTTTATGCGGCAAACATTCAGCTGGCCAATTTACTTAATTAGCCAAGAGCTAGCCAAATTCCTACGCCAATCATTAAACTACCAGCTATTGCATTCATCCATTTTATATTATCGCCTGTATTTAAAAATAGGCGTAAACTTTTACCGCCACTTGCATAGGCAATCATACAAATAAACTCGCTGACCATAATGACAGCAACGAGAATACATAGTTGAGGTGCTATCGCCTTGTTGATGCTTATAAAAGGAGGAAGCAGAGAAATCATAAAAGCCCAGCCTTTAGGGTTTGCTATGGCAGTTATAAAACCTTGCATGAATAGGGCTTTATGGCTTGCTTGGGCACGCTTTTCATCATCTACAGTAAGTTTAGCTTTTGCAAGCCACATGCTAATACCGATATAGATTAGGTAAGCACCACCAATCCACTTCAAAATAGCGAATATATTAGGGTAGTTAAGCATAATGCTCGCGACCCCCAAGACTGCAGCCACGGCGACAAGTGCGACACCTAAAACCTCACCATACATCATCCACATTGTTTTGCGTACGCCAATACTCATTCCGAGTGTCATTGCTAAAGTCATGCACATACCTGGCGTGATAGAGACAAAGAAGAAGGTGGGAATAAAAACAGCGAGAATAGCAAAATCAAACATGTTAACTACTTGTAGAATATATTTACGCAAACAATACCAGTTAGTTGTTAGGTTAACCACGCTATTTTAACTACCTATTCTTTGATTAAGACAATAGTAAAGCTTGGTAGTAACGTATTTATAATATTGTATTTTAAAATATATTTTTGCTTTGTTGGGTGCTTTGATTTAGGATCAAAAAAGTTTAAATCAAAGAACCAATCACCTGTGTCTAGATTACTAATTGCCATTGCCTCTATTTTTTTGTGTTTTACAGCGACTGCAGTTGAAGTCACTGATCTATATCAAGATGTGCTAAAAGTCACTGATAAATCTCGCGATGCGAGGTTAAGCGCCAGTCGTAAAGCGTTACTTAATGTATTAGTGAAAGTCAGTGGTGACCCTCAAGCTGATCAAAACCCACTCGCGCAGCAACGTAGCAAAGACATTTCAGAGTACATGCTTAAATTTGAATACGATGAAAAAGCAGACGGTGAGCTCAATTTAGTTGTTAAGTTTGAAGCAAATAAAATTAATGCACTTGTTAAAGAGCTTGATTTACCGTTATGGGGAACTCGTCGTCCACTGATTGCTATTTGGCTTGCGATAGAAGATAACTGGCGTCGAGAACTTGTTACACAAGAAAGCTATCCGCAGTTAGAAAAATTAATCTATAGCACAGCATCTCGCCGAGGTTTACCCGTTGTAGTACCATTACTTGATTTACAAGATCGTGCATTGGTTGGTATACCTGAAGTATGGGGAAATTTCTCAGAGCCTGTGGAGCAAGCATCAAGTCGATATAGTGCTGAGCGAAGCATCACAGCACGGTTATACAAGCAACTTGACAGCGAAAGTTGGGTTCTAGATTGGCGTTTTACCAATGATGAACTTTTTGAAGAAAATAGACTAACAGGTGATAAGCAACAAACAATCGCTCTAATGATTGATAGCTTAGTTGCAGGCTTAGCCGATGAATATGCAGTGGACCCAAACTTACTTGGACAAGTAACTCAAGCTGCATTCGAATTAAAAGGTGCAAATAGCTTTGTTGATATTGAGCTTGCTAAACGTAGATTACAAAGTTTAAGTGTTGTTACGCAAGTGACAATTAGCGCTCGAACACCTGATGCTGTTCACTTTACGATCAGCCATACAGGCAATATGAGCGATTTACAAAAAGCGCTGAAACTTGATCGCGCTTTTGAAGCATTTGTCGACCCTCGTACATTTTATTCTGTTGTTAAAGATAATTTAGAATATCAATGGATTGGCTTATAATGCAGGCAATGGAGCCAGTGCAAATGGCCTTGCCGGTTACATTGCCGGATGATGAAACGTTTGCATCATATTTTGGTGGTGAAAACTCCCTTGAAGTGAGCCATTTAAAAAATGCGTTTAAGAGTTTAGCAACTACCTTCCAATATACATATTTATGTGGTTTAGGAGATTCGGGTAAATCACATTTGTTGTATGCAACGTGTATTCATGCACAAGAACATGGCTTATCAACCATGTTACTATCGATGCGAGAAGTAATTGATTTTGGGCCTATGGTACTCGATGGCTTAGATGCACTTGATGTACTATGTATTGATGATGTACATCTAGTAGCAGGAAACGATGCGTGGGAAAAAGCGCTATTTAATTTTTTCAATCGTTTTAATGAGCCAGGTAAATGTTTGGTCGTTACTGCGGACTTGTTACCTGATATGCTCAATATCAGCTTACCTGATCTTGAGTCGCGGCTAAAATGGGGCACGACTTTTCAAATTCGCTCCATGAGTGATGATGATAAAGCAGAAGCCTTAGTTAAACGCGCGAATATGCGGGGGTTAGAATTGAGCGATGAATGTGCGCGATTTTTATTAACACGCTTAAGTCGTGATATGCGCGCACTACTTGATGTACTTGATAAACTCGATCATGCATCGATGGCCGCACAACGAAAATTGACCATACCTTTCATTAAATCCACGCTACATCTCTAAATTTTCCTGCAAAACAGCCTAAGTTCCCATTTTGCTTATGCAGAATGGGAAAGAATTCAATAAGATTGGTTTAAGGTCTAGAATCTAGTCCTTGCTTTCAGTTATCATTAGCTATTACCAGAGCGTGTTTACCTTTCAGGATTGAAATTTGTTCAACCTAGAGGCGTTTTAATTGCGATGCGAGGACTGCAACATAGTAATTCTATGTAAAGTTTGAGTAACAGTAAAAAAACGCCTTTAGGCAGAACCCGACGGGCAGCGTATGTTTGGTTTTTTTGCAATGTTATTGCACTATTTTGTAGGAAACTACACGACATGTGCTCTGCCTTAACTAAAAATCAAAGACTCAGCTGAAAAATTAATCTCGAAAAGTCAGCACGCTCTAAAGCAATCACCTCTGTGAAAGATCAGGTATCGAATGAACTTAGAAAATATATTAGCGCAAGCACTTGAGGCGGTCGCCAGTGCCAATGAAATAGCGCAGCTTGAAGACATCAGGGTTAATTACCTTGGTAAAAAAGGCGAAATCACGAACTTATTAAAAACCCTTGGTAAAATTGCTCCTGAAGAACGTAAAGAAGCGGGCCAAGTAATTAATCAAGCCAAACAAGACGTACAAGTTGCGATTAACGAAAAGCGCGAGTTACTTGCAAGTAAAGCACTTGAAGAAAAACTAGCCGCTGAAACAATTGACGTAACTTTACCGGGGCGTGTAATGCCAACAGGTGGATTACACCCAGTAACTCGTACAATTGAACGCATTGAGAGCTTTTTTGGTGAGCTTGGTTTTGAAGTTAAATCAGGCCCTGAAGTTGAAGATGATTTTCATAACTTTGACGCGCTAAATATTCCAGAGCATCACCCAGCGCGTGCGGATCACGATACCTTTTACTTTAATCCAAAATTAGTTTTACGTACGCAAACCAGTGGTGTGCAAATCCGCACTATGGAAACAGAGCAACCGCCGCTTCGTATTATTTCACCAGGGCGTGTATATCGTAATGATTACGATCAAACCCACACGCCTATGTTCCATCAGGTTGAAGGCCTAATGGTTGATTCAGATGTAAGCTTCACAGAGCTTAAAGGCATTTTGCACGATTTCTTACGTAACTTCTTTGAAGAAGACATGGAAATTCGTTTTCGACCTTCATTTTTCCCATTCACAGAACCTTCAGCTGAAGTAGACGTAATGGGCAAAGACGGTAAATGGTTAGAAGTACTAGGTTGCGGAATGGTTCACCCTAATGTACTTAAATCTGTGGGCATTGACCCAGAAAAATACACAGGTTTTGCCTTCGGTATGGGCGTTGAACGCTTAACCATGCTGCGCTATGGTGTAAACGATTTACGTGCGTTTTTCGAAAACGATTTAAAATTCCTTAATCAGTTCCGTTAAGAGTGAAAATATAACATGAAATTTAGTGAAAAGTGGTTAAGAGAGTGGGTTAACCCTGCAATTGACACGCAGGCTCTTTCGGAACAGTTATCGATGGCCGGCCTTGAAGTAGATGGCGTAGAACCTGCAGCAGCGCAGTTTACCGGTGTTGTTGTTGGTGAAGTGGTTGAATGTGGCCAGCACCCAGATGCAGATAAACTACGCGTAACAAAAATCAATGTCGGTGGTGATGAGCTACTAGATATTGTATGTGGCGCGCCAAACTGCCGCTTAGGTATTAAAGTTGCGGTTGCGATGGTAGATGCTGTTTTACCAGGTGATTTTAAAATTAAAAAAGCCAAGCTTCGTGGTCAACCTTCTCACGGTATGCTGTGTGCGTTCGTTGAGTTAGGGATTAGCGAGGAAGGCGATGGCATCATGGAATTACCAAGTGATGCGCCTATTGGCACCGATTTACGAGAATACTTAAGCCTTGATGATAACATCATTGATGTTGATTTAACGCCTAACCGTGGTGATTGCTTAGGCATTAAAGGTATTGCGCGTGAAGTAGGCGTACTTAATAGCATCGACGTCAAAGCGTTAGAAATTCCAGCAGTGACGCCAACAATTGATGACAAAATATCAATTGAGCTAGTAAACGAAGAAGCATGTCCACGTTATTTAGGCCGTGTGATCAAAGACATTAACCTAGACGCAGAAACACCGCTGTGGATGGTTGAAAAGCTTCGTCGCAGTGGCGTACGTTCAATCGACCCCGTAGTTGATGTAACTAACTATGTGTTACTTGAACTTGGTCACCCAATGCATGCGTTTGATTTGAGCGCTATTGAAGGCGGTATCAAAGTACGCAGCGCTAATGCAGGTGAAGAGCTCGTTTTATTAGATGGTAATACCGCTAAACTAAACGAATCAACATTAGTTATTGCCGATCATAACAAAGCATTGGCAATTGCGGGTATTTTTGGTGGCGAGCAATCTGGCGTGACAGATAAAACGTCTGATATCTTATTAGAAAGCGCATTTTTTAATCCTGTTGCAATAGCTGGGCAAGCCCGTAGTTACGGTTTACACACAGATGCATCGCATCGTTATGAACGTGGAGTTGATTTTGCGCTACAACATGATGCAATGGAACGTGCAACTGCGTTGTTACTTGAGATTGTCGGTGGTGAAGCTGGTCCTGTCGTGGAAGCGGTAGCTGCAGATAAACTACCTAAAGTGACAGAAGTTCGTCTTCGCCGAGCGCGTTTAGACCGTGTTATTGGCCACCACATTGAAGACGCCAAGGTAACGGATATTCTTACTCGTTTAGGTCTAGATGTAAAAGTTGAAAATGAAAGCTGGAGTGCAGATGTACCAAGTTATCGTTTTGATATTCGCATTGAAGAAGACTTAATCGAAGAAGTTGCCCGTGTATATGGTTACAACAGTATTCCAAATGTTGCGCCAACGGCTAAACTAAAAATGACGACTCATAACGAGGCAACTATTGCGGTTAATAAATTTCGCAATACTTTAGTGACTCGAGGTTATCAAGAAGCCATTACTTACAGCTTTGTTGACCCTAAAGCACAAGCTATTTTACACCCAGACAGCGACGCGCTTATTTTACCACACCCAATTTCGATAGAAATGTCGGCAATGCGTGTCAGTCTGATGCCAGGTTTACTTGCGTCAATCATGTATAACCAAAACCGTCAGCAACCGCGTATTCGTTTATTTGAGCATGGTCTTAAATTTTTACGTGACGAAAATGCAGAGAATGGCGTAAACCAAGTAGCAGTTATCGGTGGTGCGATTACCGGCCTTGCTCATGGTGAACATTGGGTTGAAGAAAAACGCACTGTTGATTTTTATGACCTAAAAGGTGACGTTGAAGCATTACTTTCATTAACTAATGATATAACACGTTTTGAAATCAAAGCTGAGCAATCGGATGGCTTACATCCTGGTCAATCTGCAGTGATTTATGTTGACGGTAAAAAGGTTGGTTTCTTTGGTGCAGTTCATCCGCAAGTACAAAAATCGTTAGATATTAATAATGCGACTTATGTGTTTGAAATAGAAATGTCAGCCATTGAGAAAAGAAATTTACCAGAGGCAGTAGGGGTATCTAAGTTCCCTTCAAACCGCCGCGACATCGCTATTTTAGTGGAAGATCAGGTGAAATCTGGCGACATTTTATCAGTGATAGAAAAAGTTGGCGGAAATCAATTGGTTGACCTAAACTTATTCGATGTGTATAAGGGCAAAGGTATTGAGCCAAATTACAAGAGTTTGGCGATTGCTCTAACACTGCAAGCGGTTGATAGAACACTCGAAGAGAAAGATATCAATCTAGTAGTTGATAACGTGGTGGCCGCACTGGCCGAACAGTTTAATGCATCGTTGAGGGACTAGATATGGCGCTTACTAAAGCCGACATAGCTGAACACCTATTTGAAAAATTGGGGATCAATAAAAAGGATGCCAAAGATTTAGTTGAAGCGTTTTTTGAAGAAATCCGCTCAGCGCTTGAAAAAGGCGAGCAGGTTAAGCTCTCTGGATTTGGTAACTTTGATCTTCGTGACAAGAAAGAAAGGCCTGGCCGTAACCCGAAAACAGGGGAAGACATTCCTATTTCGGCGCGACGAGTTGTGACTTTCCGACCGGGTCAAAAGCTCAAAACCCGTGTTGAAGTTGGCACGGGCAAATAGATTAAAAAAGGCAGCGCAAGCTGCCTTTTTCTTTTGTCTTAATTTATATTATAAATTGATTAAAGTACGATTCAAAAATCACGTGGTGATACAAACTGTCCAGTCTGAATACTCTCAAAAGTTTGCTCCGCTAAAGAGTCTAGACTATTTACACTTTTCCCTGATGCTGTAAGCTGATGCTCAATTGACATTATATCAATATTTGTTATCCCAGAAAGCTGAGCAATTTTAGCAAACGTATAAGCGTGCTTAAATTTTTCATGTTTATTGAATAAACTTACAAGCGTTGTGTAAATTTCAGGGTTGGGAATTTGATCGGGCTTATTAAGCTCTAGGGTCTTGTAGAGCAGATCAATCGTTTTTTCTTCATCAAATTTAATATAATACGTTGCTAAAAAAAACTGCATCTCAGCATCTTCAGTCACACTGGGTTGATCTTCGATGGTTAATAACTTTGTTAATGCTGATTGATCATTATTGCGAGACCAATGATAATAAAGTAACCCTGGGTGATTGGTATTTTTGGTATCTTGAAAAATTCGCGTTATTTCTTTAATACTGGTTAAGTGGCCTTCCACTCGGGAAGTGGTTTTTTCTTTTAGTTTAATATGTTCAATTTTTGCGGCTAACGACACACATTGTTCGTATTTTTCAAACCCTTTTAATAACGCGTATTTATTTTCATCAGTGGGTTCTTTGTATTCATGGTAGCGCGCCATAATCACATCTGCTCGCTGTTCTTTACAATGACTATCTTTATTTAAATCATTACATAGCCCAGGAGTATCTTTACACACTTGGGCAAGTGTTAATGGTTCTTCACAGCCTGTTAACGCCAATAAACTTAGTAATATGCTTGCTCTTAGTAACATTTTTTAGCCTCTACATCATCTCTAATATGATTCTAGCGTAATGAATTGATCTCTAACAGTGGAGAATAAAGTTAGTTTAAATTAGAATACCTGTGCCCAATAGGATGCATTGCTCTCAAAGCTCAATATATCCTTATGGCTATCCGTTCAAAAATTGTTTAATTAGGTAAATAAAATGACCTCATCTCACGAGTTAGAATACACAAATAGTTGGCAAGAACGCCAAGATTATGCTGAAAGCATGCAACCTATCATTGGTAAGCTTTACCGTAATCGCGGTATTGAAATCGCTGTATATGGCCGTCCTCTCGTAAATGCCAGTACTATTGAGATTATTAAATCTCACAAAACTGTTGCCCAGTTTGAAGGCACTAAACTACGTTTACGTGAAAGCTTTCCGTTTCTTGAAGCTATCGCTAAAATGGATTTAAACTCAGCGCGTATCGATATCGGTAAACTTGCATACGGTTATTTATATAATGATGCAGCTAAAGGTCGTTCAGTTGAAGAATACTTAAATGATGAACTTGCTGAAATCATCAACTCACAAGCAAAAGAGCCGCGTGATGTTGTTTTATACGGTTTTGGTCGTATCGGTCGTTTACTCGCTCGTTTACTAATTGAGAAATCAGGTCCTTACGCTGATTTACGTTTACGTGCAATTGTTGTGCGTGGCGGTAAAGATGGCGACCTTGAAAAGCGTGCAAGCTTATTGCGTCGTGATTCAATTCATGGTCCTTTTAATGGTTCGATTACCATTGATAAAGAACGCAATGCAATTAAAGCAAATGGTAGCTACATTCAAGTTATCTATGCTAACTCACCAAGTGAAGTTGATTATACTGCGTACGGCATTGATAACGCACTTATCGTTGATAATACGGGTATCTGGAAAGATGAAGCAGGCCTTGGTCAACATTTAGAGTGTAAAGGCGCTACAAAAGTATTATTAACAGCACCAGCTAAAGGTAATATCAAAAACATCGTATACGGTGTTAATAACCAAGATATTCTACCTGAAGATAAAATTGTGTGTGCGGCCAGCTGTACAACCAATGCAATTACACCAACGTTAAAAGCGTTAAACGATAAGTTTGGTATCAACAATGGTCATGTTGAAACTGTACACTCGTACACCAATGACCAAAACTTAATAGATAACTATCATAAAGCAGACCGCCGTGGTCGTGCCGCAGCGCTTAATATGGTAATTACTGAGACTGGCGCAGCAAAAGCCGTTTCAAAAGCACTACCGGAGCTAGAAGGCAAGTTAACAGGTAATGCAATCCGTGTTCCTACACCAAACGTATCATTAGCTATTTTGAACTTAAACCTAGCGACCAGCACCACGGTTGAAGAGTTAAACTCGTTCTTACGCCATGCTGCGCTTCATTCAGATTTACGCGATCAAATTGATTACACAGCGTCTACTGAAATTGTATCTACCGACTTAGTAGGTAGTCGTTATGCCGGTGTTGTAGATTCAACAGCAACAATCGTTGATGACAACCGTATTGTACTTTACGTTTGGTACGATAATGAGTTTGGTTATAGCTGCCAAGTTGTACGTTGTATGCGTGATATGGCAGAGGTTTCATTCCCAAGTTTGCCACGTTAAGTAATTACAGTCGTTAATTCATATTGAGCCAGCATTTGCTGGCTTTTTTAGTCATGAATGTTTTTTCAAAACCAAAGCCATGTGGTAGGCTGTATCTAGTTTGCTACATTTTAATAACAAAGCGTCTTTAACATGAAGGCGTTGTTGAATTTCTAATCTAACGCATTATTTGTTAGGAATTAATTTTTTAATCTATAGGTTTATTTAAATGAAAATCACCAGTAATTTTGACAGTGGTAATATCAAGGTCATTGCCGCGACCGATCCACTTAATATTCAACTTGAGATCAATAAAGATCATCAATCTGATTTTTTTCAGTGGTTCCATTTCCGTCTTGAGACAACGCCTTTTCAAAGCCATAAACTGCATATTAATAATTTAGAAAACTCAGCTTACCCAGATGGTTGGGATGGTTACCAAGCTGTTGCATCGTACGATCGCCAAACATGGTTTCGTGTACCTTCAAGTTATGCTGATGGCACATTATCTTTTGAAATTGAACCTGAGTGTGGCAGCGTCTACTTTGCTTACTTTGCACCATATAGCTACGAGCGTCATTTAGATTTACTTTCGTGGGCGCAAAGTCAAGAAGCATGTCAGCTGGAAACATTAGGCGAAACACTGGATGGCCGTGACATGAGTGTCTTGCGCATTGGTGGGGAGAGTGACGAAAACAAAAAAACGATTTGGATCACTGCACGTCAACACCCAGGCGAAACAATGGCCGAATGGTTTGTAGAAGGGATTTTACATAAGTTATTAGATGATGAAGACCCACATGCAGCTGCATTGTTATCAAAAGCGGTTTTTTACATCGTACCAAACATGAACCCAGACGGAAGCGCACGCGGTCATTTGCGCACTAATGCCAAAGGCGTTAACTTAAACCGTGAATGGCAAACACCAAGCATGGAAAATAGCCCTGAGGTGTATTTAGTGCTTAATAAAATGCGCGAGACCGGCTTAGACATGCATTTAGATATTCATGGTGATGAAGCAATACCGTATAACTTTGTTGCAGGAAGCGAAGGTATTCCAGCGTACGATGCACGCTTAAAAGATTTAGAAGATAGCTTTAAAGCGGCATTGCTTGTTGTGACACCTGAGTTTCAAGATGTGCACGGCTACCCGAAAGATGAGCCTGGACAGGCAAACTTAACGGTAGGATCAGCTGCTGTTGCACAAGAGTTCAATGCGCTTGCTTACACCGTAGAAATGCCATTTAAAGATAACGATGATTTACCTGATCCAGATTATGGCTGGTCAGATCGTCGCTCATATCAATTTGGTCAAGATACTTTAGCGGCAATTGTTAATGTTGTTGATAAATTAAGATAGAGTACACTTGAATTAGGGCATCGTTTATTGATGCCTTAATGTTCAAAAATATCAAAAATTAATAGATAACAATCGTAGAGTATTTAGGCTAATATTTATTATATCAAAGGGACACTCAGAGGACTCTTCCTCATCTCTTTCTATAAAAGGTAGCGGATTCTGAGCAATAAATAACAGAATATCGTTAAACAATAATAAAAAATAATAGAGGATATCCATGGAAGCTTTTGTAAGCGCTGTTAACGGCGTTGTTTGGAGTAATGCACTCATCTACCTATGTTTAGGCGCTGGCCTATTCTATTCAATATTAACCCGGTTTGCTCAAGTTAGGCATTTTAAAGAAATGTGTAAATTGCTGTTTAGCCCTAACACATCTGATACCGGTATTTCATCGTTTCAAGCATTAGCCGTGTCATTATCTGGGCGAGTTGGTGTTGGTAATATCGCCGGTGTTGCTGCCGCGATTGGTTTTGGTGGACCTGGCGCTATCTTTTGGATGTGGGTTGTGGCCTTTTTAGGTGCCAGCACTGCATTTGCAGAATCAACATTAGGGCAAATTTATAAAACAGAAGAAGATGGCCAATATCGTGGTGGCCCAGCTTATTATTTTGACCGTTGTTTAGGCCAAAAGTGGCTGGCTATTTTATTTGCCATATCGGCAATTATTGCCTGTGGTGTTTTTCTACCTGGCGTACAGGCAAATGCCGTTGGTAACGCGTTTACCCAAGTATTTGGCGAAGGTACAATGGTCAGCACTAGTTTTGGTGACGTTGGTAGTTTTAAGCTGGTTGCATTAGCGATTATTCTTATTGTGCTTGCTTTTATCATCTTCGGTGGCATTAAACGTATTGCAAACTTTACCCAAATTGTCGTGCCTTTGATGGCATTGGGATACATTGTTTTAGCGTTGATTGTAGTGTTTTTAAACATTGATAAAGTACCTGGAATATTTGCTTTAATTATTAGTGATGCCTTTACAGCACAGGCTGGCTTTGGTGCTGCTATTGGCTGGGGTGTAAAACGCGGCATTTATTCTAACGAAGCTGGGCAAGGTACGGGGCCACACGCCGCTGCTGCCGCAGAAGTTGACCACCCAGCTCAGCAAGGGTTAGTACAAGCGTTTTCTGTTTATGTAGATACACTTTTTGTTTGTACAGCAACAGCCTTAATGATTTTAATAACACAGCAATACAATGTAGTGGGTGAACTACCTGCAGGGCAGTTTATCGTACAAAATGTTGATGCTGCGACAGAGATAGGTTCAGCAGCGTTTACCCAAATGGCGTTATTTAGTGTATTTGGTAGTTTTGGTCAAGCGTTTGTTGGTATCGCATTGTTTTTCTTCGCATTCACAACAATATTAGCGTATTACTTTATTGCAGAAACTAATGTTGCGTATTTAAATCGCTACTTTAAAGGTGCAATCCCACTGGTATTAGTGAAGCTAGTGATTATGTTTATGGTGTCGTATGGCATGGTTAATAACGCGGGCTATATATGGACCATTGGTGATATTGGTGTTGGCTTAATGGCGTGGATTAATATCTTGGGTATTTTGGCAATATTTTTCGTGGCGAAGCCGGCTTTATTATGTTTACGTGATTTTGAAGACCAGAAGAAAGCGGGTGGAGCTATCAATTTTGATCCAGTTAAACTCGGTATCAAAAATGCGACTTTTTGGGAAAAACGTTTAGCTAAACAGCAGCAAGACGATAAATCATAGACACTGATAATTTAGCGTGATTTGTTTGTTGAAATAAATGTCTAGGCAATGACTGCAATTGAAAAAAGACAACGACAAATAAAACACGTACAATAAAGGGCGCCGCAAGGCGCCTTTTTTATGCGTAGATTTTTATGCGAAGTATGGAGAGAGATATGGCGATTGTTCGTTGTCCTAGTTGTAATAAGTCAATATCCGATAAACACCAGCAGTGCCCTCACTGTGAGAATAATGTAGCTGAGCTTGATGGCGAACAACGCCAGCAGCTGGCACGCGAAAAACGAATTCAAAAACAACAAATGTTTATGAATTATTCTTTTTTTGCACTGTTCATATTTTTAGGTGGATTCTTTAGTTTATACTTTTTACATCCAGAACCCGAAACCCCACAGTGGTACGCATGCACGGCAGCCATTGCTATCGGTTGTATTTGGTATTTAATAAATCGCGTTATCTTAGTGACTCTTAAAAAGAAAAAATGACATGAACATCGACAATCTCGTAAAAACAATTACCCCAGAATTATTTGAACGATTACAATATGGTGCCGCAACAGGCAAGTGGCCTGATGGTACAGTACTAAGTGATGAGCAAAAAGCGCAAACAGTCCAGTTAGTCATGCTTTATCAAGCAAAAGTAGCCCAATCTAATGAGCAATTTACCATTGGCTCAAATGGTGAAATGGTGCAAAAAACAAAAGCACAATTGCAAAAAGAATTCACCGCAGACAACGAAATAGCAAGGTTTAGTGAAAATGATCTTTAAACACCTTTTTACCCCGAAATGGAAGCATCCAAAGCAGCAAGTACGTCTAGATGCAATTGAAAAGCTAGATGTAGAACGTGATGCAACAATTTTAAATACATTGGCACTAGATGATAGTTCCGCAGAAATCCGCAAAAAAGCCTTAAATAAAGTCAATGATTTAGTGTTGTGGTGGAAAGCGTACAAGCAAGACCAAAGCTTAAAAGAGTTAGCAGAACAGCATATTTCAAGTGCAGTATTAAACGCCGAAAGTACGCTCGACACGCAGATTAAAAATGAATACATTGAACGTTTCGCACCAGTAAAAACACTTGAAAAACTCGCCTTTGCCGAGAAAGAATTACAAGTAAGAGTTAAATTACTAAAGCGCTTATCAAATCCTAAGCTAATAGAAAAAGCCTTTAAAGAAGGCGGCAACGAATTGCAATTGCAGTTAACGGAATTAGTTATAAATCATCAATTGACAAAAAGCTTAGTAAAGCATGCTCACGGTGAGGCACACACGCTACTACAGACACATCTTGATAATGAACGTTTAGCATCTGTTATGCCTGGTCAAGTGCAAAATGACACGCGTGTAGTGCTCGCTAAACTTAATGCATTGCGTGAAAAGCAAGACTATGGTGTTGTGTGTGAACAAAAAGAGTCACTTATAGCACAATGGCAAGCGATAGAGCTAACATGGTTAAACCCAGAGCAAATTGCAATACTAGAAGAAAAATATCAGTCATTGACGGCTAAATTGAATGTGCATTTAGTTTTATTAAAAGATCAGCATGATCAACAGCAAGCGATTTTAGCGCAAAAACAGCGCGAAGTTTTAGCATTGGCAAATCTTGAAGCACTTAGTGAAGAAATTGAAAATGCACTGCAGCTTGGTCTTGAAACACCAGAACAAATTCAACAAGACTGGCTTGATGCAAAAGTTGAGCAAGCACAAGCGGTGATAGCACAAAGCAATCTTTCAAATAGCGAGCATAAAACAAAAGTGGTTGCTAAGTTACAGCAATTATTTAAACAAGTTAGCCAATTACCAGCACTAAGCCAAGCGATCAGTGATTATAGAGTGGCATTAACAGCCCTGAGTGATTTGAGCACTGAAGTTGATAAAACAAATTTTGATGCCGCGACTGCGCAGTTTGAGCAAGCATTTAAAGCGGCCAATGCGCCACTTAAGCAATTACCTGTATCATTACAAGCGCCTTTTAAAGCGCAACTTAAAGAGCAAAAGTTACAATGGCAGCAAGGTATTGCGCAATTAAGTAATGAATTAACAAAAAACCAGCAGCAGGCGAGCCGAAAAGCGCGCGATGTTAAACGTCTAATTGAGCAAGGCCGTTTTAATGTGGCATTTGGTGTGTTTAAAGGTTTTACGGAGCTTTATGACAGCTTAACACCGGGTTTTCAGGCGCAGCTTGAAAAGCTTAAAGCGGAACTTGAGCAGCAGTTAGCAGATGCTAAAGATTGGCAAAAGTATGCGTCAGCGCCAAAACGTGAAGAACTGTTAGCTGAATTAACGAGTTTGTTAGAGCAGCCATGCACAGACCCAAAAGCCCGTGCAAATGAGGTTAAGGTTTTTCGCCGTCGATGGAATGAGCTAGGGCGTTTAGACACTGAGCAAGAGCAACAACAAGGTAAAGAGTTTGATGACATGATTGAGCAATTATTTGCACCATGTCGCGAATACTTTGCACTGCAAGAACAACAGCGTGAAGCAACTAAGCTTGAACGTGAAGCAATCATTAATCAAATGCAAGCACTTGCGCAGGCAGACACCAGCGCCACTGAATTTGATTGGAAAGAGTTTGAAAGCCAATATAACCGCATTAATAAAGTCTGGCGCAATGCCGGTAATGTTGAGCCAAAAGTATACCGTGCATTACAAACACAATATAAAGCGCAACAGCAGCAAGTATTTAATGCACTAAATGCATTTCATAAAGGCAATGCGGCTGCAAAAAATGAGTTAGTTGAGCAAGCGCAGCAGTTATCAGTCAGCGATGATTTAGCGACGGCTTGTCAACAATTAAAAGAACTGCAACAGCAATGGCAGGGAATTGGTTTTGCAGGCGTAAAAGCTGAAAATGCTTTATGGCAAAAATTTCGTCAATTTAATGATTTAACCTTTGCTAAACGCAGTGATGAGTTTGCGCAGCATAAAGAGCAACAAGCAGCGGATAACGCAGTTGTTGCGGCGCAAATTATTGAACTAGAAGAAGCTTTACCAGCAGTGAATCAAAAAGCACAGTTGCTAGATTTGCGCACTAAAGTAACCGCACTACAAAGTAGTAAAGAGTTAGGCAACCGCATTAAAAAATTATTGGCTAACATAGATGGCAAATTAGCGATCCTGACTGAACAAGCTGCTAAAGCTGATTTTAGTGCGCTATTTACGGCACTTGAAAATCAGCAAGTTATCCCTGCTCAATGGCAAGGTAACGCAGATACGCATTTAACAGCTGCGCAATTATTAGTGAGAATGGAAATTCTTGCCAATGTGGCAAGCCCTGATGGCTCATCTCGTATGGCTGAACAAGTTGCCATGCTTGATGATAAGCATCGTGGCGAACAAGCTGATTTGCACTATTATTTAAAGCAGCTATTAGCGCTCAGTCAAGGTTCAGTTGACAGTGACACACTAGCACGCTTAAAAACGGTTTTTAGCGTTTAGTGGCTAAATGCGTTAAAGAATAAAAAAGCCGCCGTTGTGCGGCTTTTATTTTTTTATCCTCGAAAAGGAAAAATCATGAAGTATATTGTATTAATTGCCTGTTTATTTCTCAGTGCATGTAACACGACCCAAGGTGTCTCGTTTTATTCATTTACTAGCAGCGAAATTGAGTCAGCACTGAATCAACAGCTTCCTAAACTCAGTGAAAAAGTGCGTTTAATGGGCTTACCAGTGCAATTTGATGTGAACGATTTAAGCGTTAATGTTGGCCCCAATAATCGCGACGTAGTGATACTTGGGGCTGATTCAAGTGCTGTTATTAATGCGTTTGCACTTAAGTATCCGGTACGTTTAAAGTTGCAAATTGAAGGTGCGCCATTTTACGATAGCGAGAAAAAAGCAGTTTTTTTACGTGACATAAAATTGCTTGATTCAACCATTGATGCAGGTGGTTTTAAAGGTAATCTAGCCGTTTTAAATGATGAGGCCATGAATGTCATTAATAGTTTTTTAGCTGTAAATCCAGTGTATAAGTTAAACATGAATGATCCAAAAGTCGCGTTATTAAGCAAATTACCTTTAGATATGAAAGTCGTTGAAGGTGCAATTAAGCTAGTGCCTCATATGTAAAAACACGAGATTAACTAATCTGAACTCGGATTATAGTATAAAAAAGCCCTGATCATCAGGGCTTTTTAGTGTACTTAAAAGTAGGAGAATTAACCTATGCTTGCATAAAAACAGCCAAAGCCGGGCAGGGTTAACGTGTTTTTATTTACAGTACCGTTATGATGATTAAGCTCACTATGAGGTGTGATATTAATATGGTCAATCTCATAGCTTGTGGTGCTTTGTGCGAGGTTAAATATACAAAGCATAGTTTGACCTGCAAAGCGACGGTAAAAGGCGAGCAGTGGCTCAGGGGTATCGATAAATTCAATATCACCCTCAAGTAATACGGCCTGTGTTTTACGCCATGCCATAAAGTGACGAAATGCATTTAAAATCGAATGTTGATCGCTCTCTTGCTCACTTACATTTTGGTTTTTATGCTGCTCATCAACGGGTAACCAAGGCTTAGTGGTTGAAAAGCCGGCTTGCTTGCAGTTATTGTTGTGCCACGGCATTGGTGTACGACAGCCATCACGCCCTTTAAAGTTTGGCCAAAAAGTGATGCCGTAAGGGTCTTGTAAATCTTCAAAGGCAACGCTTGCTTCGCCTAAACCAAGTTCTTCACCTTGATACATGCACACGCTACCACGTAGTGACGCCAGTAAAGCACTAAGCATCTTACATTGCTGTGGATTTACCTCGCCATTGGCACCCCAACGACTTGCTACACGCTCTACGTCGTGGTTGCTAAATGCCCAGCACGGCCAGCCTTGTGTCATGCGCTCTTCAAGTGTTTTGACGGTAGTACGAATGTACTCACTGCTGTAATCATTAGTGAGTAGTTCAAAACTGTAACCCATATGTAGTTTGTCGCCACCCGCGGTGTATTCAGCCATTGTCGCCAGTGAATCTTCAGATGAAATTTCGCCCAAAGACACAGTCCCAGGGTATTTGTCTAATAGGGTACGAATATCTTGCATAAAGCTGATATTTTCAGGTTGGGTATTGTTGTAATGATGGTATTGAAATGCATACGGGTTATCTTCACTAAAACCACGACCTTGACGTTTTTCAGGTGGCTTTGCAGGATTATCGCGCAGCTGTGCATCATGATAGCAAAAGTTAATTGCATCTAGTCGAAACCCATCCACCCCTTTTTTAAGCCAAAACTCCACGTTGTCGAGTACTGCTTGACGTACATCGGGGTTATGAAAGTTTAAGTCGGGTTGTTCTGTAAAAAAATTATGTAAATAATATTGACCCCGACGTGGCTCCCACTGCCAAGCAGGGCCACCAAAAATAGATAACCAGTTGTTTGGTTGCGTACCGTCGGGTTTAGAGTCAGACCATACATACCAATCCGACTTATCGTTAGTTTTGTTTTCGCGACTATCTAAAAACCACTGGTGTTGATCTGATGTATGACTTAAAACTTGGTCAATTATGATTTTTATATCACGCTGGTGAGCGTGTGCTATCAGCTCATCAAAGTCATTAAGATCGCCAAACAGGGGGTCAACATCACGATAGTCACTAATATCATAGCCAAAATCTTTCATTGGCGATTTGAAAAAAGGAGAGATCCAAATAGCATCAACGCCAAGACTTTTAATATAGTCAATGCGAGCAATGATCCCTTTTAAATCACCAATTCCATCGCCATTGGTATCTTGAAAGCTGCGAGGATATACCTGATAAATAACCGCACCTTTATACCATTGCTGTTGAGCCATGCTTTTCTCCATCGTGACATCAATACCTTAAAAACGTTGGTCGCTTAATAGCTAAAATTTTTTAAGGCGTGTTGTTTTCGTCAATCTTATTTTATGGGTAGGGTTAACTACGCCACGTTATTTTTGAAAAGCATACGTGAAGGCTTAGATACTGTAAAAAGCCTGCATACGTATGCATGCTAAATAGATTATTCTACAGTGCACAGATGCGAGTAATATCAGCATTAAATAACGTAGAACAAGCATCGTTTTAATTATTACCAATTAATATGTTAAAAAAGTTAACATGTTATAAAGTCCAATATGGTGCTGCTTTCATTGACTTTGTATTGTGTTGGTGCAAATGATTATTGGTCTTACCAATTGCCAGGGGTGATATACAATGCCACAACTAATAATTGAAATTGATAGTTACTTGTATTTTAGAGTGTTATAAGTCAGTTAGTTTTGAATTTACTTATTTAGTATTATGAAATTTGTTTTAGTGCTTATTGCACCAACATATTTATTTTTTACCTCTATAAAAACAAGGTGTTGCCAGTATTCTTGTGAAATTTTTGTTAAAAGTGATGGTTTTATTCTACTGTGAATACGTATGCATAAAGTTGTTAATAAAATAAAGCGGGCGTTAATATTCATCCTGACAACAAAATCAGCCAGCGAATAACGGTGCTTCTATCACAAGCCTGTTATTACGCTGGTAATAAATAATATGGGTAACGGGAAAACATCATGTCTATGTTCAAACCAAGTATATTAACAATTGCACTTGCGACCGCAGGTATTAGCAGTTTCGCTTCACACGCACAAGATGAGCAGCAAACAGCAAAGAATGACGTTGAAGTCATCGAAGTGAAAGGTTTTCGTGGCAGCGTTGTTGAATCAATCAATACAAAGCGTTTTTCATCAGAAGTGGTTGAATCTATTTCTGCAGAAGATATTGGTAAATTACCTGATTCATCAATCGCAGAGTCAATTGCACGCCTGCCGGGCCTGACTGCACAGCGCCTAGACGGACGTGCAAGCCGTGTGAGTGTGCGTGGTTTTAGCGAAAATGAAAGTGCAACAACGTTTAATGGCCGTGAGCAAGTGTCTATTGGTGACAACCGTGGCGTTGAGTTTGACCTTTACCCATCAGAAATAATGAGCGGTGTAACCGTCTATAAAACACCAAGCGCAAGTTTAGACGCTGAAGGTATTGCCGGTGTTATCGATATGCAAACCGTAAAGCCTTTAAGTAAAGGCGAGCGTGTGATCATGTTCAATGGTCAATTAGAGCAAACGGGTTTTGAAAAGCTAAACCCTGACGGCGATGACCAAGGTTTCCGCGGTACGGTTTCGTACATAGACCAATTTGCAGATGACACTATCGGTGTTGCATTTGCATACAATAAAATGAGTTCACCTAATCAAGAAAAACGTTGGAACTCTTGGGGTTACCCTGATTACAGTATTTCTGAAAATAAACTTAAAGACGACACAACTGTTGGCCCATATAACCCTATTTTAGGTGGCGCAAAGCCGTTTGTACGTTCGTCCACTCTTGAGCGCGATTCAGCTATGTTGGTAATTGAAGCTGCGCCCACTGATCGCTTGAATATGACATTTGATGCGCTTTATGTTGATTTTTCAGATGAAAAAATACTTCGCGGTATTGAAGTACCCTTTGGTTGGGGGCAAGGTAAAATACGCTCTGGTTCAGAAGTTGTTGATACAAATTCCGACTTTATCACCAGTGCTGTAACCCAAGGCCAACGTGTTGTTGTACGTAATGACTATGAAGAACGTAATGCAGAACTAACTCAATTTGGTTTTAATACAAAATATGATATCGATGATTCATGGTCTGTAGAATTTGATGCCAGTCGCTCAGAAGTAGAACGCCAAATTTGGAGTATCGAAAGCTATTCTGGTACTGGTCGAGGTGATGCAAATGGCATAGCTGATAACATTGGATACGTATTTGATGGCGGTAACACAGGCGCGCAATTTTCACATGAACTAGATTACAGCGATTATGATTTAATTCAATTAGGTGGCCCATTATCATGGGGTGGAAGTGCCGCACTTAATGACAAATATGGATTAAAAGACACGCCATACCAAAATACAGCACAAGATGGCTTTATTAATGCACCAGAAATTAACGACGAATTAAGTACGTTAAAACTTGCTGCCAGCAAAGCACTTGAAAGTGAATATTTTAGCAACGTAAGCTTTGGTATTTCATATCGTGACCGCGAAAAGAGCAAAGTGTCAGAAGGTTACTTCATGACATTAAAAGGCTTCTCGCTGTCAAACCCGGGTATGTTGTCTATTCCTGAACAATACCGCCAAGGTACAGCAAGCCTTGATTTTATCGGTATGGGCAATATGGTCGCCTATGACACTAACGGTCTAGTGAACGATGGCTACTATGATTTATTACAAGAGAGCTTAACGGACCAAAAACACAAAACACAATCGTGGGCAGTACAAGAAGAAGTTATTGCGGTATTTGCACAACTGGATATCAATGCAGAGTTAGGCTCAATTCCTGTAACAGGTAATATTGGTGCGCGTTATGTGCAAACTGATCAATCATCACAAGGGTCTGCTGCAAACACGATTGATGGCTTAGTTGTTGTTTCGCCAACGGATGTAAGTCATGACTATAGCCATTTTTTACCAAGTATTAATTTAGCGTTTAGGATTGACGAAGACCAAACCATTCGTTTTGGTGCTGCAAAAACTATTTCACGTGCTCGCTTAGATGAAATGAATGCCTCTATTAGTGCGTCTTATAGTGAACAACAAAATAATGATGGAAACAACTGGAATATTTCAGGCGGTAACCCTTTACTAGAACCAAAAGAAGCAACAGGGTTTGATTTAAGTTACGAAAATTACTTTAATGCAGAAGGTTACTTTGCCGCAGCTTTCTTCTACAAAGATATTACGCAATGGATATTCGATGGTAATTACGAAGTTGATATGACCGGAGTTGCTGATCCAGCAACAGGTGAAATACCTGCTAATTCAACAGGCTCTGGATCAGGAAAAATAAACGGTGGTGAAGGTAATTTATGGGGTTATGAACTATCTCTTGCATTGCCATTTAATATATTTCACCCTTCGCTTGACGGCTTTGGTTTAATTGCCAGCCATACCGCAGTAGAGCAAGATATTACTGATCAAAAGGGTAATGAATATGAATTACCAGGCTTATCAGATCAAATTGACAGCCTAACGGCTTATTATGAGCGTAATGGCTTCCAAGCGCGTACTAGCATGCGTAAACGCAGTGATTTTAAAGGCGATGTTTACGGCCTAGGCTTTGCAACTACACAGGTTGATATTAAAGGCGAAACCATTTTTGATGCGCAAATTGGTTATGACTTTACTGAAGCAGGCATAGAAAGCTTAGACGGGCTAAGCGTGACTTTCCAAGTGCAAAATATTACTGAAGAACCCTTTGTGTCATTACAAGGTAGTAGTGATTTACAAGTACGTGATTACCAAGATTACGGTCGTACGTTCTTACTTGGCTTTAGTTACAAGCTATAACATTCTTTAGCGTTTAAAAGCCCTTGTAATTTGTTTTACAAGGGCTTTTTTATATCGCTGAGCTACACTGAAAAAAGATCATAACGGTGGAAAAGAGAATGCAACAGCAAAAAATAAAACAGGTCATTATTGCCGGTGGTGGTAGCGCAGGGTGGATCACAGCGTCGTTATTGAATAAAGTGCTTGGTAAAGTGATAGAGATCACACTGATTGAGTCGGATCAAATAGGCACTGTTGGTGTAGGCGAGGCCAGCATTCCGCCCATTCAGCATCTTAATGGCGCACTGGGGATTCGAGAAAGTGAGTTTATTAAAGCAACCCAAGCAACGATTAAGCTTGGTATTGAATTTGAAAACTGGCGCGAACAAAATCATAAATACATGCACGCCTTTGGTGATATTGGCAAAGACTTTCCGTTTTGTGAGTTTTACAACTTTTGGCTAAAAGCCAAGCAACAAGGCAACGCGACTGACTTTTGGGATTTTTCGCTTAACTACCAAGCTGCAAAGCAGCATAAGTTTACCCACTTACAACACATTCCTAATACTCAACTTACCGGCTTAAATTACGCCTATCATTTTGATGCCACACTGTACGGTGAGTTTTTAAAAGAGCTGGCCATATCACGGGGCGTTAAACGTATTGAAGGCAAAATTGCTCATGTTAAGCAATGTACCGAGAGCGGCTTTGTAACAGCACTTGAGCTTTCGAGCGGACAAATAATAAACGGTGACTTATTTATAGATTGCACTGGCTTAAGTGCATTACTAATTGAAAAGACCCTCAACACAGGCTTTGAAGACTGGTCACATTGGCTACCTTGCGATAGTGCTATAGCGGTGCAGACTAAAAGCACAGCCGATCCCGTGCCTTACACTCGCTCTATCGCCCGTGATGCGGGTTGGCAATGGCAAATACCACTACAGCACCGTGTTGGCAATGGCTTAGTGTATTCAAGTCGTCACTTAACTGATGAACAAGCCAAGCAACAACTGCTTGGTAACATTGCTGGTGAACCAATCACAGAGCCTCGCGTTATTCGCTTTAAAACAGGGCGCAGGCGCAAACAGTGGCATAAAAATGTGGTAGCCATTGGCTTATCAAGTGGCTTTTTAGAGCCATTAGAGTCGACCAGTATTCATTTGATCCAAACCGCTGTTATTCGTTTAATTAAACTCTTTGCGCATAACAACATTGAGCAATCATTGGTTGATACGTTTAACCAGCAAAGCCAAACCGAAATCGAACGTATCCGCGATTTTATTATTTTGCATTATAAACTTACTGATCGTACCGACAGTGCATTTTGGCGTCAGTGTAAGCAAATGAGCATTCCCAAATCACTGCAAACCAAAATTGATTTATTTAAAGACACAGGCAAAATTATACGCCAAGACGATGAGCTATTTGCAGAGGTTGCGTGGCAGCAAGTAATGATAGGCCAAGGGCTTAAAGCGCAAGACTATAACCCATTAGCCGATGCGCTCAATGATGAACAATTAGCAGAGTTATTTACAAATCTAAAAACGCTGATCAGCACCACGGTAAAGCAATTACCAACACATAATGAGTTTTTAGCGAGGATAAAAAGTAATTAATATGAAATCACTCATTCAGATTTTTTTAGTAAGTGCACTTTTAACTACGTGCATAAACGTTAATGCAATGACGGCATCACCACAAAGCTGGTGGGTTGGTATGCAAACTAATTCATTGCAAATTATGCTTCATAAACAAAACGTTGCTAAGCATCAATGGCAATTAATGCCATACTCTGGCGTAAATTTACACAACATAATAAAAACAGATAACCCAAATTACGCCTTTTTAAACCTTGAAATAAGCCCAAGTGCAAAGCCGGGTACGTTAGTGTTTAATAGTACTGCGGGCGGGCGTTTTGAATATTCATTAAATGCGCGCAAAGCCAATAGCAGTAAACGACGTGGTTTTGATAGTAGCGACACACTTTATTTAATTAATCCCGATCGTTTTGCCAATGGCGACAGCACTAACGACAGCGTAAAAGGCATGTTAGAGGCTGCAAACCCAATTGAGCGAGGCGGGCGTCATGGTGGTGATATACAAGGGGTAATTGATGCGTTGCCATACTTACAAAAACTGGGTGTAACTCAACTTTGGCTAACGCCGCCGCTTGAGAACAACATGCCAAGTTATTCGTATCATGGCTATGCTATTACTGATTTTTACAAAATAGACCCGCGTATGGGTTCCAATGCACTTTATAGGGAACTGGCAGCGAAAGCCAAGCAACACGGCATCGGCTTGGTAATGGATTTAGTGCTTAATCACTTTGGCTCTGAACACGTATGGATGAAAGACAAACCCACCGCTGATTGGATCAATTTTAATGGCGATTTTGCAAATGGAAAACATGCAACCAGCCATGCAAGACAAACCATTCAAGATCCCCACGTCAGCGACTTTGATAAACGCCAGTTTAGTGATGGCTGGTTTGTTGCCACCATGCCTGATCTAAACCAACGCCAGCCATTATTGGCAAACTACCTTATTCAAAATGCCATTTGGTGGATTGAGTACGCTGATTTAAGCGGTATTCGAGTAGATACCTACTCATACTCTGACAAAGCCTTTTTAGCTAACTGGACCAAAGCAATCATGACCGAGTATCCACAGTTTAATATTGTGGGTGAAGAATGGACGTCAAACCCCGCGATTGCATCATACTGGCAAGCAGGCAAAGTAAATAATGATGGTTATACGTCAAGCTTACCCAGTGTGATGGACTTTTCATTGCAAGAATCACTTATTCAAGCACTTAATGAAGATGAAAGCTGGAACACCGGCTGGGTTAAAGTGTATCAATCGATTGCGAATGACTTTTTATACCCAAATCCAGATAATTTATTAGTGTTTGCTGATAACCACGATATGAGCCGAGTTTATACCCAGCTTAAGCAAGATCTTGCTAAAACTAAAATGGCGATGACTCTGCTGCTTACTACTCGCGGCATTGCACAAATGTATTACGGCACCGAAGTACTGCTTGATAACACAGGCAGTAACGATCACGGCGATATTCGCATTGATTTTCCCGGTGGTTTTAAAGGCCAAAAAAGTAACGCCTTTACAGGGCAAGGCTTAACAATTGATCAACGTGATATGCTGCAAACGATTAGCACCTTACTTAATTTTAGAAAACAAAGCGCTGCACTGAGCCAAGGTAAACTCACTCATTTTAGCCCAAAGGATGGGGTGTATAGTTACGCACGCACAAGCGAGAAACAAACCGTGCTGGTGTTTTTAAACAAACATGCTGAGATGAAAAGTTGGCCACTTCATTACATGGAAGAAGTGCTTGATAGTCAAATACATGCAACTGAGTTATTTACTCAACAAACAGTAAATTTAAATAAAGCAGTCACCTTACCCGCAATGAGTGCAGTGGTGTTAGTGATTGAATAGTGTGAATACGTATGCAGCCGCTGTTAGTCAGTGGCGGTTCACATTAGTATTAAAAATATAACAAAAATGACATGTAAATGTCTGAGTAAGTAATAAAATTATGACAACACAAAAAATCACCATTAGCACGCTCAAATATGGCCCATTAATATTAGCCAGTGGCTTACTTTTTAGTGGCTGCTCTGAAGAACCCGCACCGAAGGCTAAAGCGCAAAAAGTACACGAACACGTCACAGAACACTCTAAACCCGTTGTGTATCAAGTATTCACGCGTTTATTTGGTAATACGCAAACAGCCAATGTGCCATGGGGTACAAAAGAGCAAAACGGTGTAGGTACATTCAGTGATTTTAATGATGCGGCTTTAAGTGGCATAAAAGAACTGGGTACTACCCATATTTGGTATACGGGCGTGCTTCATCATGCGCTGGTGGGTGATTACAGCCAATACGGCATTAGTCAAGATGATCCTGATGTTGTAAAAGGCCGTGCAGGTTCACCTTATGCGATTAAAGACTATTACGACGTTAACCCAGATTTAGCCATCAATCCAGAACGTCGTCTTGAAGAATTTTCAGCGCTCATTACACGCACTCACCAACATGGCATGAAAGTAGTGATTGATATTGTGCCAAACCATGTTGCGCGCCACTATAAGTCAACCGCAAAACCTATGGGCGTTAAAGATTTTGGTGAGCAAGATGACACCAGCGTAGAATATGCGCGCGACAATAACTTTTATTATGTCACTGGGCAGTCTTTTCAAGTGCCAACCAGCGAAGGCTACCAAGTACTTGGTGGTAACGCGCATCCATTAGCCGATAATCTATTTGATGAAACACCCGCAAAGTGGACGGGTAACGGTGCACGAGCTGCCAAGCCAGATATAAACGATTGGTACGAAACCGTAAAAGTAAATTACGGTGTAAAACCCGATGGCAGCTATGACTTTCCTAGCTTACCAGCTGACTATGCAAACAAAGACTTAAGGGCGCACTTTGAGTTTTGGCAAGATAAAGAGCTGCCAAACAGCTGGTATAAATTTCGTGATATCGCGCTGTATTGGCTTGATAAAGGCGTAGATGGTTTTCGTTATGATATGGCCGAAATGGTGCCCGTTGAGTTTTGGAGCTTTTTAAACTCCTCTATTAAAATGCATAATCCAGAAGCCTTTTTATTGGCCGAAGTATACAACCCAGCACTATACCGCCCGTATATCCAACAAGGGAAAATGGATTACCTCTACGATAAAGTAGGCTTTTACGACACGCTTAAAGGCGTTATGCAAGGTAAACAAGCGGCAAATAGCATTTTTGCACCACAGCAAGCCGTTGCAGACATTGAACAGCACATGCTGCACTTTTTAGAAAACCACGACGAACAACGCATAGCCAGCCCTGACTTTGCAGATAATGCAGCAAAAGGTAAGCCCGCGCTGGTGGTATCTCACCTTATTAGCCGCGCGCCAACACTGTTGTACTTTGCTCAAGATGTAGGCGAAGACGGCTCAGAATACGCAGGCTTTGGTAAACCCACTCGCACCAGCATTTTTGATTACATTGGCGTACCCGCGCACCAAGCATGGATGAACAACGGCAAATTTGACGGCGGAGCACTCACGCCTGAACAAAGTCAGTTACGGAACTACTACAAAGCGATTATGGCGTTGAGTAAACACCCAGCAGTTGTTGCTGGCGACATGCAACCCCTTATCGTGACTGGCAGCGAGCACGTTGCCGCGTTTAGCCGCAGTATTGGTAATCAACAACTTTGGGTCGTGAGTAATTTTTCGAGTGCACAAACAATAGTCACCATTGAAATTCCAATGACCACCTTAGTTGATGACAAGCGTGGCGAGTTTAAGTTATTGGATTTACTAGAAGCAAACCAAACAGCTGCCATGACTATCAACGAAGAACACGCACAGATAAGTTTAACGTTAGATGCGCTTAGCAGTGCAGTTCTCACCACTGGAGCACACAATGAAAGATAACAAACCCGATTTAAGCTTTTGGCAAATATGGAATATGTGCTTTGGCTTTTTAGGTATTCAGTTTGGCTTTGCGCTGCAAAACGGTAACGTAAGCCGCATATTTCAAACATTGGGTGCAAACGTTGATGACATTCCTATTTTATGGGTGGCAGCGCCGCTAACGGGTTTAATTGTACAGCCAATTATTGGCTATTGGAGTGATAAAACCTGGGGAAAATTAGGCCGCCGCCGTCCGTTCTTTTTATATGGTGCAATTTTAACGACCTTATCGCTCTTCATTATGCCAAACTCGCCAACGCTTTGGATTGCAGCAGGCATGCTGTGGATCATGGATGCGTCAATCAATGTCACAATGGAACCTTTTCGCGCTTTAGTAGGCGATAACCTACCAAAAAAACAACGTGCAACAGGTTATGCCATGCAAAGCTTTTTTATTGGCGTTGGCGCTGTTGTGGCATCGGCATTACCGTGGATGATGACCAATTGGTTTGATATTGCTAACACCGCGCCTGCGGGGCAAATTCCTGACTCTGTAAAGTATTCGTTTTATTTTGGTGGCGTGGTTTTATTGGTCGCCGTGGGCTGGACTATTTTAACTACCAAAGAATATTCACCACAACAACTTGCAAAGTTTAACGAACAAGACCGCGATGCTGAGCAAGTCGACATTACTAACACCGTTAACTTTAGCAAAGGCGGCGCAATTTTTACCGCACTGGGCATGAGTGTACTTGCCCTTGTAATGGGGCTGGGGCTTGAAAAAGAGCTGTATTTACTCGCCGCTGGTTTAGTGTGCTTTGGGATTATTCAATTTATTGCCGGTACGTTAAAAGCCAAACAGCATACTGCGGGTGGTTTTTATCAAGTAGTCAACGATGTATTCACGATGCCAGAGGCGATGAAACAATTGGCGTGGGTGCAATTTTTTAGCTGGTTTGCGCTGTTTGCAATGTGGATTTACACCACCTCAGCGGTCACTAGCTTTCATTATGGTAGCAGTGATACCAGCTCTGCGGCTTATAACAATGGCGCTGACTGGGTAGGCATTTTATTTGCCGCGTACAATGGGTTTGCCGCACTGGCTGCATTATGTATACCGGTCATCGTAAAGCGCATTGGTTTAAAACTCGCTCACGCAATTAACTTAATTTTAGGCGCTTTGGGCTTAGTCAGCTTTATTGTAATTAAAGATCCTACCTTACTTATTTGGCCAATGATCGGCATTGGTTTCGCTTGGGCGTCTATTCTATCGCTGCCGTATGCCATGTTAAGCACGTCAGTACCGAGTCATAAAATGGGCGTGTATATGGGCATATTTAACTTTTTTATTGTGATCCCCCAATTACTGGCAGCCAGCATATTGGGCCTAATTTTACGTCACTTTTTTGAAAACCAACCTATTTACGCACTAGTATTGGGCGCGGTGTCGTTTGTACTGGCAGCGGTTGCTGTTATGCGTGTTAAACACGCGCAGTAACGCTTATAGCTAACAGATAAGATTTAAGGGTTTAAAAATGAAAAAATACAACATGATCACCACAAGTTTACTCATGCTTGGCTTAACGGCGTGTAGCTCAGAGCAAGCCTTAACAGACACCCCCAAAGTAACTGAGCAACTAAGCGCACCCGGTGCCCCAGGTATTGACCCGTTTTGGGCATTCGCAGGTAAAACAGGTATTGGTACTTCGTTTGAGCAATATCAAAATGGCGCTTATAGCGACAGCGCAGCGACGGGTAAAGTCTCAAAAGTATGGTTTTCGATAGCAAAAGGAGTGATCACCGAAACCATGTTTGGGCTAATTCACCAAGCACAAATTAAAGACATGCAGTTTGTTATTGTCGGTAAAGATTTTACCGTAACTGAAACGGATGATCTTGACGTAACAATTGACTACTTATATAAAGATGAGCACGGCCGCCCGTTATCATTGGCTTACAAAGTAACAAGCACAGATAAACAAGGCCGCTTCAGCCTTGAAAAACACATATTTACCGATCCAGACGGGCAAACTTTATTTGTGCGCAGTATTTTTAATACTCAGCTTAAAGGCGTAAAAGCCTATGTAACGGTAAATCCATACATAGATAACAATGGCCTGGATGATTTTGCAAAAACCACAGAGCAAGGGCTAGTTGCATGGCAGGGCGATAGTTACTTGTCATTACAAGGCGCTAAACCATTTAAACAGACCAGCGTAGGTTTTACAGGCAAAAGTGATGGTTTAAATGCGCTAAAAACGACTCAACAGCTTCCAAGCGTTTATCAAAATACCGGTGAGCAATCAGGTAATGTGAGTTTACTTGCCGAGCTGGGTGAGATTGGCAACAACAGCCAATTTGATCTAACCCTGAGTTTTGGCAACAACGAGCAAGCGAGCTTTAAGCAAGGCCAAGCAAGTTTAGCGCGTGGCTATCAACACGTACTTGATAACTACAACGGAAAAGGCGACGCATTAGGCTGGCAAGATTATCTACAAAGCTTAGCACCGCTCAATACCATGAGCGAGCAAACTACTGATAACGGCAAGCTACTTTACACCAGTGCCATGGTGTTAAAAGCGCAAGAAGATAAAACGCACGCTGGTGCGCTTATTGCTTCGTTATCAAATCCATGGGGCGAAACAGTCTCGGCCAAAACAGGTTCAACCGGTTATAAAGCTGTATGGGTGAGGGATTTTTATCAAGTTGCTATGGCGTTTATGGCACTTGGCGACACTGCTACAGCTAAAACTGCATTCGAATACCTTGAAAAAGTACAAGTAAATAATAAAACACCGGGCAACAAGGGCGATACAGGCTGGTTTCTACAAAAAACACACGTCGACGGCGAGCTTGAATGGGTGGGCGTACAGCTAGATCAAACCGCTATGCCAATTATGCTCGCGTGGAAATTGCACCAAGCAGATGTGTTAACAGATGCAGAGCTAACTGGTTGGTACGGGCGCATGTTAAAACCTGCTGCTGACTTTTTGGTAGACGGTGGGCGCGCCAAAATTTTGTGGAACGACATGCAAATAACACCGCCAGCTACTCAGCAAGAGCGCTGGGAAGAGCAAGCGGGCTATTCACCATCAACCACAGCCGCCGTTGTAGCAGGCCTTATTACTGCTGCTGATATTGCAACACTTGCAGGTGATGATCAAAATGCTAAACGCTATCTTGAAACCGCTAAAAAATATAATAGCGGCATAGAAAGCATGATGTTTACCACCGCAGGTAATTTAGAATCGAGCCATTCAGACGGTGAGTATTTTATTCGAATTGGCCAAGACAAAGACGCCAATTCAAACACTAAAATTAATGCTAATAATGGTCGTGAAGGCTTTAATAAAAAGCAAATTTTAGACGGTGGCTTTTTAGAGTTAGTACGTTATGGCGTGCGCGATGCACTTGCTCCAAGCATTGTAAAAACCTTGCCAGAGTATGACGATGAAACGTTAGCCGATAACTTACAAGTTAAGTACAGCTATCAGTTTAGCGATGGCAGCGGCTCATTTCCAGGTTTTCGCCGTTATGGTAACGACGGCTACGGTGAGGACGAAGTAACTGGCGCAAACTACGCCGAAGGCGGGCAAAATACCCCCGGCCAACGTGGGCGTGTATGGCCGTTTTTTACCGGTGAGCGAGGCCATTACGAAATTGCCGCCGCAAATGCCACGCAATCGTTAAACGCAGACAAGCAACACGCCATTAAAAACACGTATGTGAAAGGGTTAGAGCAGTTTGCCAACGAAGGCATGATGCTGCCAGAGCAAGTATGGGATGGCGTAGGCAACAATAAAGCAGGTTATACACTCGGCGAGGGCACCAACTCCGCCACTCCGCTTGCATGGACACATGCAGAATACGTTAAGTTAGTACGTTCTTTAAGCGATAAGCACGTATGGGATCACTACCCAGTGGTTGAACAAGCGTTGAAGTAAGTTGGTTTAATCAGTAATACTAAGAGCCACGGTTAACAGCCGTGGTTTTTTATGGAAATTTAAAGTATCAATGCTGTATTAAGTCATGTAGCAGCAATTTTATATCGCGTATAGCACAAAATATCTAAGCCTCAGCTATGATAATCTCGAAAACGGGCTCACTACGCCATTGGCACCTTGTTGCAAAACATGGGTATAGTAAACTTGCTATCAAATAATGTCGTTTATTTATATGTTTAAAAAATAGCGATACCTCAGCTTGTGTTAGTACGACAGGAAGTTTCTGCTGACGGCTACTCTTAATGAAATTTAAATCTAATGAAAGCTCATTCCTAATAATATGTTTATATAAAAAAGCAAGTGCATTTAAAGCGGTTGCTTGTGTTTTCGCTGCCACTTTCTTAGTGACTGTTAGGTGATTTAAAAATATTTCTACTTCATTATTCCCCATACTGGCTGGATGACGCTTATTATGGAAATGGATATAGGCACTCGTCCAAAATACATAAGTTTCAATAGACTTTTTAGCATAGTGATGGCTATACATATAGTCGATAAGATTATTAAGAAAAGGGGATTTAGTTTTCATTTTAAATGCCATTAACTGTGTTTATATACAGTGCTGGTGATTTTCCTTCTAAGTCAAGAAATGAGGACACTTTCCTCTTTTTTACACATCATTAAAAGAACAGCCCAACTTAAAGTTTAAAGCTGGCAATGTGTTCCAGTATTTGTTATTAATTATAAGAATAAATAATAGGACATACATTGCTCATAAAAAGAGGAAAGTGTCCTTTGATAAAGTTGTTAGCCGAAAAAGGAAGTACGGTGAAAAATCTAAACTACTGGTTACTGAAACAAGCTCATATCATTTGGATCGCTTCAATAGTGAATATAGGGCTTGGAGTTGTCATTCCTGATTTTGATTTCGTTGCAAAAAGTATTAGTTATGTTGCATTAGAAGATCCAATTTATGCTTATACCCACCGTATAGCTGACATTATCATTGGGTTATCTATGTGTGGTTTCGCATTTGCAATGCAATCACTCTCGCTAAATCGATTTTCTACCGCAATGTTAGCAACATCCTTGTTTGGTATAAGCATGATTAGTGCGGGAATTTGGACACTAGAAACTCCGCTTCATCTTCTTTATAACTTATCAATATTCATGATTATTGCTCCTATGGCTTTTGCTCTTGAGTTTAAAAATGTAATTAAATCTAGTGTATTTGAAAGTTTATCTGTTGCTGTTACTGTATTGCATGTTTTTATGTTTTGGCTTATTTACGCAGGGTTTATTCCTCAAGAAATTAATGGTTTAATCCAAAGGTTGTGGGCAATTCCTACAATGGGCTGGTTTGGTATTGCAGCGTATAAACTTGCATGTTGCCAATTTTCGGCTAACAAGTCGTTCAAGCAGGACAAATAACAGTTGGCTATTTGCTCGTGCCTCGCTTATTTTAGCCAACATATTATTTGCCTCTTAACGAGGCGTTATATGGCTATGGAGTAATAGATGCAATTGGCACCCTCAAAAATAAAAGTTACTAAACTTGGTATTTGCCTCAGTGTAATTATGATTAGCATTTTATTTTACGGTTATGCGCAAGCAATTTTTGCTCCGCAGTCAGCTTTAGGCTCGTTAACATCGTCATGGTACGGTTTTTTCTTTTGGTCACTGTTGGTTATTAGTCTATTTATTTTGTTGGAATTTTTAGCAACAAGATATTCGAAAGTTATATTTTTTGATTCTGAGTAACCATATAACAAGAATTTCAAGCGGGACTGCTAACAGTTTGCTCGGTTTCGCTTCGCTACACATTTTAGCAAACAATTATCAGCCCCTTAAATGGGCGTTATGTTTCTTAAGGTAGCTATGTATAACGGTTCAGATTTTAAGGTTAAATACCGCTTTTATTCTGAAGAAGAAGGTGGAAGGAAATATACTCCTCATCAGGGGTATAGATCTGACTGGGCTTATGAAATTGAAGACGAACTTAGGTTATATCGAATATGGCCAACGTTTCTTGATGAAAAAGGTGAACACTTTCAAAAGTATACGTCAGTATCTAACTCGGGAGTGGCTGAAATGACCATTGTTGTACTAGAAACTAAAAATAAACTTCACGGTAGTCGAGTCAAAGTTGGAGTGAAAGGGTATTTTATGGAAGGTTCTAAAATAGTTGCGGAAGCTGAAGTTATTGAAGTTACAGGGCTAAACGAAACATAACAAGTCATTTCAGCAGGACAAAAAACAGTTGGTTTTTGCTCCTGCGTCGCTTATTTTAACCAACTATTTTTTGCCTCTGAATGAGGCGTTGGTGCGTCAAGCTAAGCTTGATCCATCTTGCAGGGTGCAAGTCCCTGTCGGGCAAGGTCTAACTAACCACCCGTATTGAGTGTTGCGCCTTTGGCGGAGTGTGGGATTAGCAATTGCTTATCAGTTATGAAGATAGCATCACACGAACAAGATTGGCGAAGCGTACACAGAGAATTATGTAGGCCATAGGGATTATCGTGATCCTGAAGTGCTGATATCGCTCCGATAAATATTAGATCTGACTGACGAGGTTTGCAACGCCACCGAAGTCCATGCAAAATAGCCGTGTTAGTAAGGCTGTGGCGAGTCAGCGGAGTTTCAAAGCCGTGGCATGTATATAGAGATGGTTTGAGAACTTGAGAGATCCAAAGGTGTTCCATAAGGATGGTGGTAGGGAAGCTTAACGAAAAGCAAAGCTAACGATGACCCTTTGGAAGTCAGATCAGCCCATAGTAGTCTGCGCAGGGGAAAGCCCTGTACATGGCGAAGGAGCTGACAGTTTTATCGGGTACTAAGTCGACACATAGACCGGACAAAGTAGGGCTGGAAATACTATGACAACAACACTTAATACCCTCGCATTTAAAGCACATACTCACCCTAAGCACAGGTTTCAGAATCTATATGGATTGCTAGATGCCGCAAGCCTGTATGAAAGCTGGGGGCAACTCAATAAATTAGCCAGTCCCGGTATCGATGGCATCACGATGCCAAAATACAAGACGACGCTAATTGAAAATATCGAACGCTTAAGTCAGCAACTCAAACAGAAAAGTTATCGAGTTAATGATATTAAACGCATCTACATCCCAAAATCCAATGGTAAAGAGCGGCCGTTAGGTCTTCCAACAGTAGATGACAAACTTGTGCAACAAAGTGTTAGTCAGATCCTGCAAAGTATCTGGGAGCAAGACTTTATGCGCAATAGCTATGGGTATAGGCCGAATAAAAGTGCACATCAAGCAGTACATAGCCTAACAATGAATCTTCAATTTAAAGGATACGGTTATATCGTTGAAGCTGACATTAAAGGCTTCTTCGACAACCTTGATCATGAATGGCTGATGAAAATGTTAGCGTTACGCATTGATGATAAGGCAATGCTTAATTTAATCAACCAGTGGTTAAAAGCGCGGATAAAATCCCCCGATGGTGTATTTACAAAACCATCGAGTGGCAGTCCCCAAGGTGGAATTATCAGCCCAGTGTTGGCTAATATATATCTGCATTATGCTTTAGATCTCTGGTTTGAAAAGAAAGTAAAGCCGAGGATGCGTGGAAGAGCAATGATGATACGTTATGCAGATGATTTTGTTTGCGCGTTTCAATTTGCAAATGACGCAGAGCGCTTTTATAAAGTGTTACCCAAGCGATTAAAGAAATTTAATTTAGACGTTGCGCAAGACAAAACATCATTAATGCGATTTAGCAGATTTCATGTTGGTCGAAAACGTCACTTTGCATTTCTAGGGTTTGAGTTCTATTGGGGCACAGATTCAAATGGTAAGCCACGACTTAGGCGACGAACGGCTGCGAAGAAGCAAAAGACGACGCTGAGTGAATATTATCAATGGATCAAAGCAAGGTATTCATTAAAATTGAAAAACTGGCTACCTCAATTGAGGCGAAAACTGATAGGATTTAGAAATTACTTTGGTTTACCAGACAACAGCCGTAGCATATCCAAAATATATGACTATGTGCTACATAGTTTATATAAATGGCTGAACAGGCGCAGTGGTCGACGAAGTTATAACTGGAGTAATTTCAAGAAGATGATAGAGTATTTTAACATTGAGAGTATCAAAGTCAGCAAGCGAAATATCCTTGTTGATTGGTACTAGGGTCGTGTGTTTTACACGAGCGAATATATAACTGAAGAGCCGGATGCGGTAGTTCCGCACGTCCGGATCTGTGTGGGGTCGGCCCAGTAATGGGTCGCTCTACCACGATAGGTTGTAGAATTACTCTTTTTAGGAACTGGTTCTGCACATTTGACTTGATTGCTTTTTAACCTTGAATCCACTGGGTTACTGTGATCTAATAGATATTATTCACCCACGGTAAACTGTTATGGCCAACTACAAGCCTGACTTATCCTGCCAAAATAAATTCATTCCTATCAATTTTTCTGAGCAAATTTTGCCGGGTACATTTGAATATGCGCTTTGTTATATTGTCGAAAATAAACTCGACTTGTCGGGCTTTGACGCGTGGTATAACAACGACAAAACAGGCGCGGCAGCGTATCCGCCCACGGTGATGTTAAAGATTATTTTACTCGGTTATGCGCATGGATTAATTAGTAGCCGCCGAATAGCCAAGGCCTGTGAGAACAATATTTTGTTCATGAGTGTGTCGGGCGATATTCAACCTCATTACACATCGATAGCGGGATTCGTGGCGAAAATGCATGAACAGATTGAGCCATTATTTACGCAAGTACTGATGATATGCGATGAAGAAGGGTTGATAGGCCGCAACATGTTTGCGATTGATGGCTGTAAATTAAAATCAAATGCGAGCAAAGAATGGAGCGGCACATTCGATGAGCTAGGGCGTAAAAAAGCAAAATTAGAACGTGCAAGCAAACGTATTATTGAGCGTCACCAATCGCAAGATGGACTGGGCGATGAGTTCATTGAACAAGACTTAAAGCAAAAAGAAAAACTGGATAAAAGCGCAGAGAAAATCACAGACTTTCTCGCCACACACAAAGAAAAAACAGGCAGTAAAGGCAAGCCGATTAAAAGCAATATTACCGACCCTGA
>NZ_JABEPJ010000028.1:0-40376 GCF_013002825.1 Pseudoalteromonas sp. NEC-BIFX-2020_002 | reverse complement strand
ACTCTTACGAGCACGATATCCATGCGCTTCATAAGGCAACATCACTAAACGGGCATCTTTACCTAACCCTTTTAGTGCGGCATACATACGCTCGCTTTGCATTGGGAAAGTGCCGTGAGATTAAAGGCGGGATCTTCTTGTTGAGTGAGAATGATAAAAACGCGGTATCAAACCGCGTTTTTATCAATTTAGAGTGCAACTTAACTCAATTACTCAGCTGAAATTACTGTATCTGTGGTTTTATCATCACTCAGTAAATATTTATCAAGCCACTGCTCTTGCTCCCAAAGTACATGCAGCAAACTCTTACGAGCACGGTATCCATGCGCTTCGTATGGCAACATCACTAAACGGGCATCTTTGCCTAACCCTTTTAGTGCGGCATACATACGCTCGCTTTGCATTGGGAAAGTGCCGTGAGATTAAAGGCGGGATCTCCTTGTTTAGTAGGAATGATAAAAACGCGGTATCAAACCGCGTTTTATCAATTCAGAGTGCAACTTAACTCAATTACTCAGCTGAAATTACTGCGTCTGTGGTTTTATCATCACTCAGTAAATATCTATCAAGCCACTGCTCTTGCTCCCAAAGTACATGCAGCAAACTCTTACGAGCACGGTATCCATGCGCTTCGTATGGCAACATCACTAAACGGGCATCTTTGCCTAACCCTTTTAGTGCGGCATACATACGCTCGCTTTGCATTGGGAAAGTGCCTGAATTAGGGTCTTCTTGCCCATGGATCATTAGCATTGGTTCGTTAATTTTCTCAGCATGAAAAAACGGTGACATGTTTGCGTAAACGTCTTGAGCCTGCCAAAAATCGCGTTCCTCACCTTGAAAACCAAACGGCGTTAGTGTGCGGTTATAAGCGCCACTTCGAGCTATACCGGTTTTAAATAAGTCACTGTGAGCTAATAAGTTTGCAACCATGAAGGCACCGTAGGAATGCCCTGCTATCGCAATTTTATCTTTATCCGCAATGCCTTTTTCAACCAGGACATCAACGGCAGCTTTTGCACTTGCCACTAATTGCTTTCTAAATAAGTCGTTTGGCTCTTTGCCCTCAACACCTACTATAGGCATTTTAGGGTCATCAAAAACAGCAATCCCTTTAGCAAGGTAAGGCATTGGGCCCCAATAGCCTATATATGTAAATTCATACTCAGACTCACGTACTTGCGATGCCACTGCTTTATCTTTATATTCCAGTGGGTAAGCCCACATTAGTACAGGTAAAGTACCCTGTGTTTTATCATAACCTGGCGGTAAGTATAATGTACCTGATAACTCCACTCCATCATCACGTTTGTAACGTACGAGCTCCTTGGTTACACCTTTAAATGCAGGGTAAGGGTGCTCAAAGGTCGTAAGCTGAGTTAAGGTGTCCTTGCCTAAATCACGAATAAAAAAGTTTGGCTGCTCTTTTTTTGATTCTCTGATGGTGATTAGTTTTTCACCTTCGTCATCAAGCATCGCACGCACACGCTCATAATATGGTGCAGCAGATTGCCACAAGCGCTTGCTGCTATTTGTTTTTATATCATATTGATCTAAAAATGGTACATTACCTTGTTCTGATGCGCCATTTCCGCGTAAGAATATATAACGTCCGCCGACGACTTTGATTACGTTTTCGCCTAAATCATTACGCTCATAAATTGCATTACCGGGATCTTTATAAGCATCATTGTAGCTTCGCTCAGAGAACAAAATACGGTTTTTATCTGCGTTACGAGGTTGGATGACATAAGTACGTAATTGGCGATCGCTAAAACGCCATTCACTAAGCAACGCAACATTATCGTTGACCCATTCAATACCCGCAAATCGACGTTCAACTTTAGCAAATAATTTAGGCTCACGTTTAAACGGCGAACGTAAACTATAAATGTGATCATGATGAGGCACATCTGTCTTCATATCGCCACCATCTTGCGCTTGTGCCCATATAACTTCAGCTCCTTGATCAGCACGCCATTGAAAGCTTCGGCGACCTGTTCGTACACTATCATAACCCTGAGGAATATTGTCAGCCAGAGCCTGCTTAGCAAGTTCAGCTAACGCAAAACCTCGCATCCCCAGTATTTGCCATGTTGTCGCAAAGCGACTGTAAGGTACTTGATAGGAAAAAGGTTCATCAATGCTCGCAACTAAAATGTTCGTTGAGTCTGGTGAAATTGAAAATGATTTAAATAAACCCGCTTTCCCTATTGCTGTCGCCACACCACTGAGTGGAATATAGGTAAGTTGACCTTGCCCATAAAATTTAAACTGTTGTTCATCAAACGGGCTCGTCAATAAATTTTGATAAGTACGAGCAGGTGCTTTTTGGCCACTACTTTGTTGGATAACTGGCACCACACTGTCTGCATCACTAACCAAACGCGACTTACCGATATTAACAGCTGCATTAGCAACAATTGCAGTACTATCCGGCAGCCATTGGTATGGTGTTGCTGTTAATACTGAATTTAATGCAACTCCCGCAAGCTCACGCGCTTGTTTGGTTTGCGTGTTGTAAACCCACAAATGAGCCTCGGTAGGTTGCTCAACAATAAACGCAAGATATTCGCCATCACTTGACCATTTAGGTGAGCGGATCACACCTTGTGGTAAATTATTAACTTCAACTACAGCACCTGTTTCAATGTGTTTTAATTGTAAGCTACTAAACTTTGAGCGAGGACGAGAGCGTGAAAAGTTAGCTGGGTTTAGTTTTATACCTGCTAACTTCACCTCTTCTTTTGCTAAGTCGTCCAATGTTTCAACACGTTTACGGTCAAATAATGCAAGCCATTGCCCATCCGATGATAAATAACTACTAGGCGCTAACTTTGCATCTACTAGTGCAGCTAAATCACTTGAAGGGGTTTGATAACCTTGTGTGCTATAGCTTGCACTGCTAAAACAAACACTGAGCCCGAGAGCAAATAAAAGCGTTATGCCTTTCATTTTTTATCCTTGGTATTTTTTATTAGGTGTGTATCTAAACATGTTTCGTAAAATCCATAAAGTTTTTGCGTTCATTACTAGGCTAAATTGCGTTAAACTCCCTAATTGGTCCATATAATCACTGTCTCGTAATCTAAATGAAAAATAAAACCGACAATATAACCATTTTTGACGTTGCCAAAGAGGCACAAGTTTCCAAGTCAACGGTCTCCTTAGTACTCACTCAAAGTGACAAAGTCAGTGATAAAAGTAAAGAAAAGGTATTGCAAGCAATTGATAAGTTAGGTTATGTATATAATCGCGATGCTGCTGCACTGCGCAGTCGCCGTTCTAACTTAGTGGCGCTAGTCATCAATGACTTAACCAACCCCTACTCTGCTCAGCTAGCTGTTGGGCTTGAAAACCATATTCATGCGCTTGGTATGCTGCCTATGTTGGTAAACACCGCAGAAAGTGTTGATCGTCAAACACAAGTTGTTAAAACACTTAAAGAGTACAACGTCGCCGCTTTTATAATGTGCCCGGCACCAGGAACTACACAACAGTGGGTTGATGAACTAATTAACAGTGGCTTTCCTGTCATTCACATCATGCGAGAAGTTCCCTTTTGTGCAGCCCCAACGATTTTACCCGATAACAAAAAAGGCAGCCACCTAGCCACCACCCATATTCTGCAACAAGGTATTGAAGACATTGCGTTTATAGGTGGAACCGACGATATCTCAGATTATCATGAACGTTTAGCTGGTTTTAAAAGCGCCTTACAATATTTCAAAATCAGCGATGATAAGCCATGCCTAAATGCAGTAACTAATCGCCAAGGCGGACGCGATGCATTTAACTCGCTGTATGCTCAATACCCTGATACAAAAGCAATCATTTGTTTTAACGATGTCATTGCTTATGGTGTTATTGAAGCGATCCGCGAGCAAGGCTTAATCCCAGGCAAAGATATAAAAGTTGTCGGCTTTGATGACTTAGCTGATTCATGTTTAATGTCACCTTCTTTGAGTAGCGTGACCATCAATGCAAATGAGATAGGCAAGCGAGCCTGCCACGTGTTGCAAGAATTACTTAGCCACGGCACGCCTGCGGTAAGAACATTAATCGACGTACACCTAAAAGTAAGAGATTCAAGTCAATGAAAAAAGTATTAGTAATTGGCTATGTGTGGCCAGAGCCCAATTCATCAGCGGCAGGCACGCATATGATGTCGTTGTTAAACACATTTACAGCCCAAGGTTGGGACGTTGAATTTGCCAGCCCTGCACAAAAAACTGAGCACATGGTAAACCTTAGTGATTTTGGTATTAGTAGTACAACTATCGCTCTCAATTGCGCTAGTTTTGATGAATATGTTGCACATTACGCCCCTGACATTGTCATGTTTGACCGTTTTATGATGGAAGAGCAATTTGGTTGGCGCGTAGATAAATACTGCCCTACAGCATTAAAAGTACTCGATACAGAAGATTTACAGTGTTTACGTAATGCCCGCCATGAAGCACATAAAGGAAATAGAGCGTTTGATCACAGCGATTTACATTCTGATATCGCAAAACGAGAAATTGCTGCTATTTTACGGTGCGATTTAAGTTTAATTATTTCCAGTTATGAAATGCAACTTCTTGGTGATGTGTTCAAAGTAGATAGCTCGCTATTACATCATTTGCCTTTTATGGTCGATTTAGCTGCACTGCCAGAGAAAACTAAATCGTTCGATGAACGTGAACACTTTATGACCATAGGTAATTTTCGCCATGCCCCAAATTGGGACGCAGTTTTATACCTGCAACAAATATGGCCACTGATCAGAAAACAGCTACCACACGCGCAACTGCATATATATGGCTCATATCCGCCACCAAAAGCCACAGCCCTGAACAATCCCAAAACAGGATTCTTAATTAAAGGCTGGGCAGATGATGCATACGAGGTTATGCAAAGTGCACGCGTATGCTTATCACCTCTTCGTTTCGGTGCTGGTATTAAAGGTAAGTTACTAGAGGCGATGATAATGCAAACACCAAGCGTTACAACGTCTATCGGCAGTGAAGGCATGCATAATGATCTGCCATGGAATGGGTCTATTGAAAACGATCCACAACATTTTGCTGACGCAGCTGTTGCTCTTTATCAAGATAGCGTTTTGTTTGCACAAGCACAAAACGCGGGTGCGGCTTTATTAGAAACACATTACGATAAACACCCGCTGGCAAGTCAATTGGTTGAAAAAATTCAAAGCATCACTCAACAGCTCAAAGCTCACCGTGAAAGCAATTTTACGGGCCAAATGCTTAAACACCACACGATGCGCAGTACTCAGTACATGGCACAATGGATTGAAGCAAAGAACAAGTAAACTAAGTTAAGAAAAAACTAGACAGGCGGGGATTAGTGTTTAAAATCGCCGCCAATTACATAGGCAATTTAAGCTACATTGTCTATATTTTTTAACTGAACAATTTAACCTTTGGTTCAAACATCATTTGAAAACCGCAACGTTTACTGAAAAACGAAAATTTATCGTTAAGCTTGGCAAAATGCTCCATAAATATGGCACTCCAGCTTATCGACTCGAAGCCCATTTAATGGAAGTGGCAACATACCTTGATCTTAAATCATCGTTTGTTATGTCCCCCACATCCGTTACTTTTGTTATCTGGACTGACGGCCACGAAGACGAATACACCCACGTTGCACGTGTTGACCCTGGCGATCATGATTTAGGTTCACTCGCCGACACCGACGACCTTGTGAATCAGATGCTAAACGGCGAACTAACTCTGCAAGAAGTTGACCTTCAGCTTGATGCCATTTTTGTTATGCCCAACCCTTATAATAAAGTAACAACCGGTATTGCTTTTGCTACCTCTGGTGGAGCTTTTGCAATGCTAATGGGCACTAGCTGGAATGACGTATTCTGGTCTGCGACTTTAACATTAGTTGTTTATTTATTTGTAATGTGGTCAAGCCGCTCCAAAAGAGTAGCGCACATGCTTGAACCACTCGTTGCCATCGTCTCTGCTATTTTGGCATGTGCGATAAGCGTTTACTTAGATGTGGGCATTAATATACGGCTAGTCGTGCTGTCAGCCATCATTGTGTTTATACCCGGGCTTGCATTGGCATTAGGGCTTGCAGAACTCGCAGCAAGACATTTAGTGTCAGGTACAGCGCGCGTCATGGACTCATTTATGTTGTTGTTTAAGCTTTATTTTGGTGCCTTTATTGGTATTGCGATAGGATTTGCTATTTTCGGTCAGGTTGATTTTGTACCGCCAGAGCCTTTACCAAAATGGACTGCATGGCTAGCAATTCTACTTTTATGTAGTAGCTTAATCGTTATTTTTAGAACTAAACTCAAACATGCTTCATGGTCGATTGCGTCAGGTTTTATTGCTTATGGCACAAGTATTGGCTCTGCGATGTATTTGGATTACACCTTAGGGACATTCGTAGGGGCATTTTCTGTCGGTGTTTTTAGTAACTTATTTAATCGTATCGCTAATGCACCTGCGTCTATCGTTGCTATGCAGGGCCTAATAGTACTAGTACCGGGGAGTAAAACCTATATCGGGCTAAATTCACTTATTGAAGGGCAAGATTTTGTTTATGCTGAACATATCGGGCAGCAAACATTTCTAATCTTTATGTCACTCGTAGCTGGCTTAATCTTTGCTAACGTAGCATTACCACCGAAAAAGAGTTTGTAACACACACCCGAGTCATTTAAATGCAAGTTCACATAAAACCAATACATTGCGCATTTACAGTGACTTGGGAGCTACTCCTAAATCTATATCAGTTATTCCCTGTTCATTAAATAGATTAAAAAGACTCATTTAAAACTTAACTTATTCGAGTCGAAAACAATCCAAATTTTATTAAATACGTGACCATTCTCGCAAATTATATAACTTACTGTGACAGTAATTACTGATATACGCCTTGTATACCCAAGCCGCCTCAAGATGCAGGGTTCAGCGTTTCACAGGGGCTTAATATCAAGGCGTTACTTTACAATAATGGTCGTCCCTTATAGGAAGTAACAACGTAGAGAGTAAGCGCCTGTGAAACGCCCAGAGGGTTGGTTTAAAAGCGATTTATCCTGCATAATTGATTTAGGTAAGGGAATAACCATTACCTGCAATCAATGCCTTGCCTAAATCGCTTTTAATTCCAACTGAAACTCACATCTTGAGGTGACTTGGGTATATAAGGTCAAGTGGTAGTTCAATGCACAGCAAGTGTCTAAGGTTATCAATTTATTTATCAACATAAGATATTTTAAAAGTCACGTATGACTTCGTATTCCTCTTTTTAATGACCTACCCCATGGCAAAGCTTTTCGCTTAGGCTCAAATTCGCTTTGCGATGAGGGGGATCTTATACCAATCTGGATAAATGTGGGGTCTATTTAATTCGTTAAATTGTTCAAATATTTATCCAGATTGGTATTGATTAGCTTACTCTCACTTGCAAGCCCAGAGAATTAAAACCAAAGAGATTAAAACCTTCAATAGCAACCAATCACAATGTCACTCGATATATAATATAAAACCATAAATACAAATCAAGATTAGCAACAACCCTCTTCGAGATATTTTATCTTTTTAGTTTCATTCATGACATCTACCCTATTAATTTTTAATCAACTAGTTGTGAATCAAAAGAGAATCAACAATAAAATTAATAAGTAAACTTAATTTATTAAATTAATTCACATAAAAAATAAATATAAAACAATTGATTTTTATGGATTAAATTTAAATTTCACATCATTTTATTTTCAATTTAGTTACTTTCATAACTATTCACTTAAATTCAAGACTCTGATTTTAAAAAGGCGTTTAATAGAGTCACAAACAAAGCAGGCTCTCGTTACTTTCTATACAAGAGTAACTATTAACTAATTTTTAGTGATCTGTATTTGTTTGTAAGCAGGGTTTTGCAAGATCATTCGGCTATTAAAAATGAATACATAAGTACGAATTGCAAACCGACAATTTGATACAACAAAATGAAGTTTTGATTCAAGGGGAATCGAGGATGTTAAAAGTAAAAATGAATAAACTGCATCTAGCAGTGAGCGCATCGCTTATTACATCAGCATTAAGCCTACCTATGGTAGCACACAGTGCCGAAGCAAAAAGTACCGATGAAGTTGAAGTAATACAAGTACGCGGTATTCGCGGCAGTGTCGTTAAATCACTTAATACAAAGCGTTACTCAGATTCAATCGTTGATGCTGTAACCGCTGAAGATATCGGTAAGTTCCCCGATCAAAACGTCGCAGAATCACTACAACGTATAACAGGCGTATCAATTAGCCGTAATTTTGGTGAAGGTGAACGAGTCAGTATTCGTGGTACAGCTGAAAGCCAAAACCGTACCTTATTAAATGGCCAAGCCGTTGGCTCTGCCGACTGGTGGACGAACTCAGCAGCGAGCCGTGGTTTTAACTACACTATGTTGCCTTCTGAGATTGTATCTGGCCTAGAAGTATATAAGTCACCTGAAGCTGATATAGATGAAGGCTCAATTGGCGGTACCGTTATTGTTCGAACCCGTAAACCTCTTGATTTAGAAGCCAATAAAATTGCTGGCTCGGTGCTTGCGCAGCACAGTGAAATTTCGGGTGAGACCGACCCACAGTTATCTGTCATGTATAACTTTAAGAATGACGATGAAACATTTGGTGCACTTATTTCATTAGTTCGCCAACAGCGTAATCTTCGCCGTGACGGAATTGAATCATGGAGCTGGGCAAAACGTGACATCACTTTAACTGATGGCACAGTTCATAAAAATGTATACAGCCCAGGCGGCGGCGGTTCAGCCATGTTCTTACAAGAGCGTGTCCGTACCGGTATTAACTTAGCCATACAATATCGCCCAACTGAACAATTAGACTTAACTTTTAATGCATTAGATTCAACGCTTGAAGCAAATAACGAAAATCAAAACTTCTTATGGATCCCAGGTTATGGTCAACGTGCAGCTGAGTACGACCAAAATGATGTTTTAACTCGCCCTGCAGATCCACATTACAATAGCGTAGACCTTATTAATCACGACAAAGTGGGTCAAATGTTAGTCGGTGGTGAGCTCGCATTGTCACCAACAGGAAACAACATTCTTGATGAAACCAAAGTACGTAACTCTGAGATTAAAACTAAATCATATGATTTAAAGGCTGATTACCAAGGTGAATTGTGGCTAACCAGTGTACATGTTGGTTATACCGAAGGCAGTGGTGGTTCACAAGCTGACCGAAGTGTGGGCTGGGAAGGTAACTACGTACACAGCTTTGATACTTCTGCTGTGGAAGATGTACGTACCACATATGGTGCAGATCCTGCAGACGGTAAACAATGGGATTTAGGTTTTTTACGCTACGACAGCAACAATGCTAAAGATGATGAAACGTACTTACAAGTTGATTTTTCGCGCCCAATTGACATCGCTGTCTTTAATAATGTGAAGTTTGGTTTGAAATACCGTGATCATTCTCGCTTTAATACAAAACACACTACCGACAACCGTACAGATTTAAACTGGAATTTGGCTGATTACTCACTTTCAATGCCATCAGATTACCTATCAGGGCTAGGTTCTGACGGCACATTACGTAACTATGCAATCACTGATTCAAATAAAGTTCGTGCAGAAGGTGATGCACTAGACTGGAATTACCGCGTACTAAAAGCAAGTACCTTTGAAGTTGAAGAAAAAATCACCGCTGGTTATATAAAAGCAGATATTGATGTTGATGGTATGCGCGGTAACTTAGGCGTACGTTTAGTGCAAACTCAACAATCTACAGCAGCGTACGTTGGTACCAGCGGTTCTGAAGTATGGACTCATGATGATCGTGACTATTTTGATATATTACCGAGCATCAATTTAGCCGTTGACTTAGATGAAGATTTACTACTTAGATTTAGTGCCGCGCGTGTTATGTCTCGTCCTGATTACGCTGCAATGACACCATCTACATCTTATAACCTTGAAACTAAAACAGGCAGCGGTGGTAATCCTGAAATCGACCCGTACCGTGCTACACAATTTGATACGGGTATTGAGTGGTACTTCAGCGAAGCAGGCTTGTTCTCTGCGGTCGTATTTTACAAAGATATTCAATCATTTTTAGATGTTACACCCAGCCTAGAAACACACGAAGGCGTAGAAATATTAGTAAACCGCCCTACTAATGGTCGTTCTGGACGAATTCAAGGTTTAGAGCTTGGTTATCAACAAGAGATCTATGATGGCTTTGGTGTAAATGCAAACTATACGTTTGTAGATGGCGAAGCAAAAGACGCAGACGGTAACGATACTATTATTCCTGGCAACTCTGAGCACACAGTTAACTTAAGCACTTACTATGAAACAGAGACCTTTAGCACGCGTATTTCATATAATTTCCGTACTGGTTATAACTCAGGCCAAGGCCATGGCTATGTAGATGATTACGGTCAAGTAGATGCTAACTTTACTTATAATGTAAATGATAACTTAGCACTGGTATTCGAAGCCATTAACCTAACTGATGAGCATACGTTTAGCTATCAAGAAGAAGGCGTACAACAAGCACTTACAGGTGTGTATGCTGATGGTCGCCGGTTTGTAGCTGGAATTCGCTTTAACTTTTAAAGTCGTTTTTGTCGAACTCCAAGCTAACACAGGTATTCGACTCTCGCCATGGATGGCAGCCCCTATGCCCAGGGGTTTAAAGCAGGTAGTCATTTGACTATCTGCTTTTTTTCGTTGTAGGCAAATTAAAGTATTACTAAGGCAAACCCGCCCTAGTAATAATAAACAAAACAAGTACAATCAATAGTTAAAAACGTTACTTGGTCAACATCGGCGAAACTTAATACGTGTCAACAAGCGCAGCAATTCATCTTAAAATACAATACATAGGGTTTTGTAGTTACAAATCCTTAGTAATATTGTTTTGCCTGATTTTTACGCCATTAACGAAAGCAGATTTACTCAGCGCGACGCTTAATTACCACCAAGGAAGCTATAGCGAAGCGAAACGTGAATTTTTACAACTTGCCCATTTAGGTAATGCAGATGCGATTTATAATGTTGCAGTGATGTATTTACATGGTCAAGGTGTCGAAAAAAACAAAGCCCAAGCATTTGCTTGGTTTAGTTTAGCAGCAGATTTTGGCCTACTTGATGCTCGCGATACAGCTATGCTGATTGCGGAGCAAACAGATAATAAGCAACCACTTGATGATGCCTATAATGCATTACTAAAACAACTTAGCTTTCAATGGTATGACCAACAATTACGGCCAGAATTAAACGCCAGTCCTGCATTGCATTTGAGCCCTGAACGTCGCTACACAGTCGAGCCTAAATACCCCGAACACGCATACAAAAATGGCATTGAAGGTTGGGTATGGTTAGAGTTTGATATTGATAAAAGTGGCGCAGTCACTGATATTACTTTAATTGATTCATACCCTGAAAAAACCTTTGATAAAGCAATTATTAATGCCGTTAGACGTTGGCAATACCAAGGTAATAACCAAACCTTACCTTACTATAATCGCTCTTTGCTTTACCATTTTACAACCTACAAAGGCAAGCAATACGAACAAAGCTTTAAGAGTCAACAGCGTGAATATAACGAAAAAATTTCAGATCTAATCGATGCTGCTGAACAAGGCAACGCGTTAGTCCAATATTATATTGCGAATTGGCTGAGTTCAAATGATTACAATGCTACACGCTTACTAAAATATCATTGGCAACAAGCCAACGCCAATGGTGAGCTCTTGTTACGCTCTGCCGTAAACGGCTATGCTAATTCGCAGTATCGAATTGGTGCAAATATGCTGCGAGGTAAATATGGCAAAGTTGATCGCGAAAAAGGCTTAAACTGGATTTTACTTGCCGCACAAAGTGGTTTTGCTAGTGCGCAATACCGCTTAGGCCGAGAGCTATTAAATAGCCAGTATGTCGATTACGCCCCAAATAAGGCGCTAAAATGGCTAAGAGCCGCAGCGGAACAAGGGCTATTTAGTGCAAAACGCGATATTGCCTTGTTACTTTTTGATTTAAAAAGACCAATGCAGCAAGTCAGCACTGCCCTTAATGAAGCGTTGGCTGGTGATAATGAACACCCACAATTATTATTGCTAAAAGCGAAAATACACGCTGCTACTGGTAATTCAAATGATGCTAGAAAGCTTTCTAATAGCGCACTAAAGGAGGCGCAAACCCGCAACTGGGATCAAAGTAGCATTAGGCACTTTATTGCGACATTGCCTTAGCTGCTTTGTGTAATAAAATATCAGTCTCAATCCCATCTACTTGACTAAACACAACTTGACTTCCATCTTCAGAGCTACTGATATTGAGATTAATATCAATATCATAACCATATACACCAAGCTCTTTTATAAATACATTTCGGTTTTGCTGTGTTAAATAACAATACAGCAATAGTTGATGACCTTGACGTAACACATAATAAATCCCTTGTTTAAAAACCGCGGGTTTAAAAAGCTCAAGCGAAGGTAACAACTGCGAAAGCGGTAATTGATGTTCCAATACCCTCGATAGGTAAGTACGTACATGTAAATCATGTTCTAAATAGGAACTATTGAGCTGCCATAAAGCATGCTCTTCATCTAATGTTTCAAAATTAGTATTATCTGCAACCAATGTATTACTCATTAGCTGAATATCGTAGCGCCAATCTTGCCATTGTGGTTGCTTATTAATGCCTCGTGCGCTTTTCACTTGATAATAAATACTGTGGCTGTCTTGTGACCAATGCACCCCGTTGAGTTGATCAAAACCAGAAATAATGGGCACTAAGCGGCGTGAAAAAGTGTTAATCAAATAGATATTCTGCTGCTCGTCAGCCAACAACACATTGTCACCATTAGGAGAGAAAAGTAGATACTTTGGTGTAATATCACTGGGTAATGTGGCAATAAGGTTAGCCGCTTTACGCTGCTTATGTTTTAACCACACCTCGATATGCTTAAACCCTGTGATGCCTCTTCTTTGCAATGAAATAAACGCACTTTGCTGCCCGTCTGGTGATACGGCAGGCAAAATATCCATCCGTGCTGACGATGATAGTTGCATCGTACTTAGGATCTCTGGGGTATCTTTGCTTAGATCTAATTCAATTTGATACAAATTCACCCTTGCCTGCCCTTCAGCATGAGCGATATCTCCGGTTTGCGGGTTAACTGCTAAATCAGCAATAAAACCTAATGGTTGGTGTACTACCTGTTCGTTACCTTGATAATCATAACGACGTAATGCATCATCTCCTAACCAATAATAATTGTCTTGCGTATCAAATAATAACGGTGCATGGCTATGACGGCTTCGTTTTATTTCATTGCGTTTAAGTGAGCCTGTTAAATCGACCTCACTGACGCTAAACCACCCCTGATCTTTTTCAAGTAACAACATTTTTTTATGGTCGTTTATATCAAATGTGATTGGCTTAAAATCACCGACTATTTCTTGATCTAATAAGGTTGGCGTAGGCGAGAAGCCTAACGTATATTTTACAAGGCGTGGCTGCTCATCTTGCCAATGAGTCGTATAAATAGTGCTCTCATCCACCCAATGTAATTTGGTGGGCCCATGGCTTTGTTGGCATCGGGTTAATCTAAATTCAGGGCTCAAACGCCAAGTTTCAATCGCATTCGATACTGGCATAACACGGATATCACAGCTAATAGGATCATACCTAAAGTAAGCAAGCCATTTACCATCGGGTGACCATACTGGCGCTTCTTCTGAATAACCGGAACTTTTAATACTATGTACCGTTTTACTTTGGTGATCATAAACAGCTAAATCAAACTGACTTTGCTGATCGTTTGATTGGCTAAACGCTAAATATCTGCCACTGGGTGAGTAACGTAAAAATACTTCGGCACCAGGAGCTGAAGTAATACGAGATTGATATTCATAGTTTAGAATGGGCACGTTAGGAGAGAGTAAATACTGACTAACTAATGTAAGCCCGGCACCTAAAATTAAGCCTACAGCAACAAATAAAGCAGATATTCGCGGCGTTGTAGGGGTCACTTTTTCTAGGAACGAAGGGGCATCACTTACTTTTGCTATTAGCTGATAACCAACCCGCGGTACAGTACGAATAAACAAAGCCGTATTTTTATCATCATGCAAGCTTTTTCGTAATTGCGTGACCAACTGGCTTACTGAATTATCACTTACAACAACATTAGGCCACAGCGTATCCATAATTAAATCTCGAGATACTGGCTGCCCTTGATTGTTTAATAGTAACTTTAGCAATACCAATTGCTTAGCTTCAACTGCACACCAACTTCCAGCAACTTTTATTTTTAAGGCTGCAAAGTCAACAAGTACATCATTAAGTAATAACTGTTTTGGTATGGTTGTAGGCATCGCTCGTTTTTCACACACGTTAATCTATGGTTAAATAAGCCAAGAAGGCGTATTATAGATAAATATGATTCATCATAACACAGCACATTAATAGCTACTTATTTTATAAGCACTTAATCCGTAGCGAAATTTTCAAATCGTTTTAATTGGGTCGGGTATGACGATAAACACACTAAAATTTGTTAACATAACGATTCTTTTCCCTCTTTGTTTTTTTATGGGTATAACGAGCGCTGTAGCTGACACTAATAAAAAGCAGCTAGAAACCATACAAATTAGGGGGTTTCATGACAGCGCTATCAAATCACTACAAGATAAACGTGATAGTAATTCGATTATAGAGGCTATTAGCGCACAAGATATCGGTAAATTTCCTGATAAAAATGTTGCTGAAGCACTCCAACGGATCACGGGAATTTCTTTATCACGCGCACAGGGGGAAGGTGAACGCGTAGGTGTAAGAGGCACAACCCCAGAACAAAATCGCACCTTTTTAAATGGCCAAGCTATCGCCTCCGCAGACTGGTGGATTTCAACTCAACCAAACCGTGGCTTTAACTATACCTTATTACCTGCAGACCTCGTCTCTTCACTTGAGGTTTATAAAACACCACAAGCCGATCATAATGAAGGTTCATTAGGTGGCTCTGTTAATATTAAAACACAACGACCGCTGCACACAGATAGCAACCACTTTGTTGCTAACGCACAAGTGCAATACAATGATTTATCTGGCGAATTTGATCCACAACTAGCCATTTTTTATAATTGGACAAATCCAGAAAAAGATTTTGGTGCGCTTATTACTGTAACGCGAAATAAACGCTCACTGCGCCGAGATGGCCTTGAGTCATGGGGCTGGCATGAACAAAATTTTAATAAAAACCCCGATGATACTCTAAGCCCCACGACCAATGAAAATGCTGATATTAAAAACCTTTGGACACCCGGCGGCGGCGGCTCAGCCATTTTTCAACAGCAACGTGTTTTAACCAGTGCCACTGCCAATTTTGAATACCAACCAAACTTAGATTGGAATATACAGCTTAACACCTTGTACTCTGTCCTCAATGCCGACAACAATAATCAAAATTTTTTATGGCAACCAAGTAGCGTATTTGCTCGCGGTGGTAGCATAAGTAATGTACTTATAAACGACAATACATTGAGCTACGCTCGTTACTCACAAGTCCCAGGTGATAATTCGCAAAACTTACCTTTTAGTACTGCAATGGAGGCTATTTGGCGTGATTCACAAATCAATACTAGCAGTGTTCATCTAATTATCAGTCAGCAAGCTCACTTGTGGCAAAATCAATATCAACTTGGTTTTACCAAAGGAGGTGGCGGCTCAAAACAAGATCATACATCACAGTTTTCAGCGAATACCGCGTTTAGCGTCGACACTAGGCAGCGGAAAAACATTGTTGCCAGTTACGACACTTCCCCACTCGATGCAAAATCATGGCAACTCACACAAGCGCGCAACGACAGCCAAGACTCCAATGATCAAGAATTATATTTGCAAGGAGACTTTGAACGCGCTATTGATCATTCAATTATCAGCGCGATCAAAATAGGGGCAAAGTACCGCGATCATCAACGCGATTTTATTCGTTATCGCTCATTCAATGGTGCATTTGATGGCATAGCGCAGCAACTTGACTGGACCTTAGCTGATTACCCAGCAACGTTCCCTCAAGGATTTCTAGCTGGTATTGGCAATCAACACACGCTAAAAAATTATAGCTATGCTGATATAGGTGCGTTGTCTGCAGACTTCGCAGACATCGATTTTATCCAACAAGAAGAAAAAGCCAGCCGCTTTGATATTCAAGAGCGCACTACCGCAGGTTATGTTAAATTAATGCTTGATGGTGATGAGTACCGCGCGAACCTCGGTGTAAGGCTTGTTAACACTCAGCAAAACTCGGGAGCATACCGACGCATTAGTTCTGTTGGCTCCGAGCAAGATCGTTTTATGTGGCAGCAACATAAAAAGGATTATCTAGACATTTTACCCAGCGCCAACATCAGTATCGATCTCAGCGAAAATATAATCGCCAGAGTAAGTGCTGCGCGAGTAATGTCACGTCCGCAGTATAATCACTTAATGCCTTCAACAAATTATAATGTTACTCAAGCACAAGGCCAAGGCGGCAACCCTGATCTCGATCCTTATCGTGCCAATCAATTTGATTTAAGCGTCGAGTGGTATTTTGATGATGCCGCCCTGCTCTCATTTGCCTTATTTAATAAAGATGTTGAATCGTTTGTTGAATTTAAGCGTAGCATTGAACAACACGAAGGCATTGATATGACAATAGATAGACCGATAAATGGCAGCGGCGGTACTATCCGCGGTGTTGAGATTGGCTACCAACAAGAACTCATTTATGGATTCGGCTTAATCACCAATTATACCTTTGTTAATGGTGATCGCACAGATAGTGTCTCAGGGCGCAATAATTATGTTCCTGGCACCTCAAAACACACCATTAATTTAACCAGTTACTATGAAAATGATTGGATAAGTTCACGTCTTGCGTACAACTACCGCACTCATTTTGCCACTGGCGTAGGGGAAACCATGATGGATGACTTTGGTCAGCTTGATGGCAGTATTACCTTTAAAGTATCTGATAGTTTTGACTTTGTTATTGAAGCGATAAACCTAACCGATGAGATCACTTACCTGTATGAACGTAATGAATATGCACCAACGGGGATTTACCAAAATGGTCGTCGCTTTTATCTTGGCGTTCGTTATAGTCATTAATCGTCAAATACGGAGCTTAATCGCATTTATTCGTTTGTTAGGTACATCCTGATATAATCCTTCGATAATTAAACTTGCGAAGGAAAATAACAATGCTAAAAACTAGCTTAGCACTGGCAATTGGGCTTACAAGCTCGTTGGCATTTGCCGCAACGCCTTTAACCGTTGAAGATATACCAAAAATTCAATCGGTTATTCAAACCAGCATTAGTCCTGATGGCGACAATGTTGCATTTACTCGCTCTGTACCGCGTGAACTTTACGTAGACAAAAATGGCACTAACTATAGTGAGCTTTACGTTGTTGACGACCAAGGCGTAGAGCGCCCGTTTATCACAGGCTCCGTTAGTATCAAGAGCATTCAATGGTCTAATGACAGTAAAACAATCTATTTTTTAGCCAAGCTAAATGAAGATAAATTTACCTCACTGTACCAAATTCCTGTAGATGGCGGTCAAGCGAGCAAAGTGCTTTCGTTAAAAGGCACATCAATTTCAAGCTATGAATTAAGCCCAAATAACAAGCAGCTAGCTATTTTAGCTATGCCAGCGGCTGATAAATCTGAAAAAGAACTTAAAAAGCTTGGCTTTATGGCTGAAGTTTATGAGCTTGGCTTAAAAGATAAACAGCTTTTTATTATTGATCTAGCCAAAGCTGACAAGCCTCTCACTCCTAATGCACTGAGCATTGCCAACTACGTGAGTGAAGTTAACTGGGCAGCCGATGGTGAAAAGTTACTGGTTAAAACTCAGCCAACCGCTTTAATTGACGATAAATATACTAAGTCACAATGGCACTTATTTGATATCGCGAGCAATAAAGTAACCATGTCATTTGCTACCGAAGGCAAATTAGGTGATGCTGAGTTATCGCATGATGGTAAATACATTGCAATCTTAGGCGCAGAAGATAAGCATGACCCATCAACAGGTCGTTTATTTTTAGCTGATACAAAAACCGGCGATGTAACTGACTGGCTGCCTAACTTTATGGGCCATGTTGTTGACTTTGAATGGTCTCATAAACGTAACACACTTAACTTTATTGCCAATGTTGGCACACAAAGTTTTGTAGCAACGATTAAAACTGGCTCTAATAAGTACAAAAAAGTTATTAAAGAAGGCAAATTTATTGCAGCAAACCTAAGTATATCTGATTCAGATAAAACCTTGGCGCTACGTGGCAATACAGCAACACACCCTAACGAAGTATTTATCATTCGTGGTAAAAAAACAGAGCGTTTAACTAATTCAAATACATGGTTAGATGACAAACGTTTTGCTAAACAAGAAACTATTTCTCTTAAAGCCCGTGACGGCGTTGAGATTGACGGCGTACTTGTCTATCCTCTTGATTACAGTGAAGGTACTCGCTACCCGTTAATCATGTCTGTGCACGGTGGTCCTGAAAGCCATGATAAAGATGGCTGGGTAACTAACTACTCTCGTCCTGGTCAAATGGGTGCGGCGCGCGGTTATGCAGTATTTTATCCAAACTATCGTGGTTCAACAGGTAAAGGCGTTGATTATTCAAAGCTTGGCCAAAACGATTACGCAGGTAAAGAATTTGACGATTTAGTTGATTTTAAGCAGCACCTTGTCGAAATGGGCCTAGTTGATACTAAACGTGTTGGTATTACCGGTGGCTCTTATGGCGGATATGCGTCTGCATGGGGCGCAACAAAACTGACTGAACATTTTGCGGCAAGCGTGATGTTTGTTGGTGTCACAAACCAATTGTCTAAATTTGGTACTACTGACATTTCAAATGAAATGAACCTAGTGCATGCGCGTTCATATCCGTGGGATAAATGGCAGTGGTATTTAGAGCGTAGCCCTATTTACTGGGCTGGCCAATCTAAGACACCACTGCTAATAATGCATGGTAAAGAAGATCCGCGCGTACACCCGGCGCAATCAATGGAACTTTACCGTTATATGAAAGTGCAAGGTAAGGACGTGCGTCTAGTTTACTACCCAGGTGAAGGCCATGGTAACCGTAAAGTAGCTGCACAATACGACTACAGCTTGCGCTTAATGCGCTGGATGGATAACTACTTAATTGATGGTAAAAAAGACATGCCAGCATTTGAGATCGATCATGCAGCAAAATTAAAAGCAGCGAAAGACGCAAACAAATAACATTATTTTTGCGTTAAATAAGTTAACTGGCCAACGTTCACGTTGGCCTTTTTATTTTTAAACATAGCTATCGTTAGGTGTAATATAAATACTGCTATCAGTAAAACTTACAAAAAAACCTTACCTGAAATTATGAATTTAAAAATAAATCATTATATAACAAAAGCTTAAAATATGGCTTTTACCTTGCAACATTCATTGAAATTAATGAACAATGTAAGGAAAAACCATGAACATTTTTGAAGCACTACGTCACGATCATGACAAACAACGTTCACTTGTCGATGCATTGATAAACACACATGGCGAGTCATCTGATCGACAATCAATAATGAAAGACTTAAAAAATGAGTTAGAAGAGCATGCAAAGTTTGAAGAGCGCTACTTTTATAATCCATTGATATGTGATGATCTTACCCAAGAGAAAGCGCGACATGGCATAGCAGAGCACCATGAAATTGACGACCTAATTGAAAAACTTGAAGACACTAAAATGACTTCATCAGCATGGCTGATTACCGCTAAAAAATTGCATCACCTTGTGCATCATCACCTTGCGGAAGAAGAACATGAAGCTTTTCAACTAGCAGGAAAAGTACTTACTGACACTCAAAAAATAACACTAGCAAAACAGTACACTGAAGCCATGAACTAACCTTTTAGTTCTCCTCTGCCTGCATATAAAATACGCTACCATCTGTGGCGTGTTTACGTACTTTTTTAACCAAGATCATCAAAACCGAAATATATTGTTATAGCGCGTATAACCACTACTAAATTTTTACTGCTTATTATTTAAAGTAAATACTTCACATTTCAATTGATAATGATGCTGATAATCATTATCATAACCGCAAAAGTTACACTAACGATTTAGTTATCATTATTAAAGGAAGTACAATGAAATCCCGCCCGCTTTACTTGGCCTCACTGATCAGCACATTACTTACATCGACGACATTACTTGCAGACGATGTAACAGCAGAAAACATGGAAGTAATGATTGTTACTGCTTCTGGTTATGAGCAAAAATTAATTGATGCACCAGCCAGTGTCTCGGTTGTTTCACGTGAAGATTTACAAAATAAGCCTTTTACTAGCCTTGCGGATGCACTTCGTGATATCGAAGGTATTGATGTAGGTGCGGGACAAGATAAAAACGGCAATATTAGTATTACAATGCGTGGTTTGCCTGCCAGCTATACCCTAGTGTTAATTGATGGCCGTCGCCAAAGTGACGTTGGGAATATTGGCCCAAATAATTTTGGTAATAGCCAATTTATGTATATGCCACCTCTTGAAGCCATTGACCGAATCGAAGTTGTACGTGGCCCTATGTCTACTTTATATGGTGCAGATGCAATCGGTGGTGTGATCAATATTATCACACGAAAAAACCTCGACAGCACGCATGGTAGCGTTACTGTAAGTAGCAATATTCAGACTGATGATCAGTACGGCGATGATAACAAGATCGATTTATACCTTACAGGCCCTACTGGTGTGGAAGGTCTAACCTATGGCGTTCGCGGTAGTTTTTATGACCGCCAAGAAAGTAAGCCTACATACAGTGAAAATTTACCACTTCCAGATGGTAGCATGTGGGTAGATGATGGCAGTTTTGGTGATAAAAAAGTCGTTGCTGCACGTAACTTCAATGCAGGCCTTAGCGTTAATTATCAAATTGATAAACAAAATGACATTACTTTTGAGTATGACATTGCAAAGCAACGTTATGATAATACTCAAGGGCAAACTGGCACGCTTGATAGCCCTAATAGTTTATGGCGTATACGAAAAGGCATTGTGCATCCTCGCGTAGGTTATACACCTTACCAACGTGTTGAACGTGAACAGTTTGTTCTCGCGCACGTTGGCCGCTACGATGCTGGCACTTTAACCAGCAGTATTACCCGTAGCAGCAGTGAAAATTTTGGCCGCTCATTACCATTGAATGTACAAGAACGCTTAGGCGTTCAAGCTATTTGGGATAAAGCAGTACAAGATCAGGGTACTGACAAACCAAAGCTAACAGATGAAATTTACACGCAACTTGATGAAACCTTTTTACCGCGCCCATTACGTGCTCTAAAACTTGATAACCTCATTATTAATACTAAGTTTGAGTCAAACATTGATAATCACTACTTTGTTATTGGCGCACAATATTTTGATGCTGAAATGGAAGATGGCGTATTTGGTATGTATGGTGATGCTTATAAAGCAGGCACAACTCAAGATCATCGTCAAACGGCCGTATTTGCTGAAGATAATTGGGAAATCACCTCTAACTTAACCGCAACGTTAGGTGCACGTTACGATCACCATAACATTTTTGGTTCGCAAGTGAGCCCTCGTGCTTATCTAGCTTACTCACCTGCTGATGAGTGGACATTTAAAGGCGGTATCAGTACCGGCTATAAAACCCCTGAGCCAAACCAATTATTTCCAGGAATTACTGGGTTTGGTGGTCAAGGCACTATTCCATTCGTAGGCACACCTGATTTACAGCCAGAAACTAGCGTTAACTATGAAGTAGCGGCTTACTTTAATGGTATGGATAGTTTCAGCGGTAATATCACAGTGTTTTACAATGACTTTAATGACAAAATAATTCGCCAAGACAGATTACCAAACTGTGAAATAGCCATTGCCGACGAACCTTGTGTAGAAATTGGCAAAGGCTGGGCGGGTATTGGTAGCACCACGTTTAGTCAAGCAGCTAACGTTGATGAATCTGCCACACGCGGTATCGAGATAGCCGCAAATTGGAAGATCATTGACAGCCTATCACTGCGTGGTAACTATACATACACGGACAGTGAAGTTAAAAGTGGCCGTGATACAGGCCTTCCTTTAGTTAACACGCCTAAAAATATGTATAACTTAACACTAGCATGGCAACCACTTGATGATCTGAGTGTGTCGCTTATCTCAGAAATTCGCAGTAATCGTTATCGAGGCACCGCTAATGTATCTGGCCCACAAGGACCTGAAACACAAAAGCTGTACTACAAAGCCTATGATTTATATCACTTAGCAGCTACCTATAAAGTAAACGATAGTCTAGCGATAAATGCACGCATTAATAATTTACTGGATGATGATTTATCTAGCCGCTCTTGCTTATTAGCAGCGACAGAAGACGAGTATGAATGCACGTCTGATTATAATACGACTCAAAAAGCCCGTAGTTTTTGGGTATCGATGAGTTATAGCTTTTAATTCAGCATTGCTATAAGTTAAAAAGCCCAGCAATGCTGGGCTTTTGTGTTTACAGTTAAATTATGATTTAACTGTAAACTTTACATCTTCATCACGCAGTAAATATAGCGCAAAACATGCCGCCCACATTGGCCAAGCAGCAAAGAATAGTAAGTTATTAAAACCATCAATATATTGGCCGTATGATGAAAGTGTTGATGCGCCATGCATTAAAAATATCAGTCCATAAGTAATACGCTTTTTAATTCCGGCCATAAAAGCTAAAACCAAAATCAATTGCAATGCCCCTAATATATAAGCGACAACATCAGTTGACCCGCTAATCCCATAAAAGTGCTCAAATATACGTGCACTGTGCCCTGGGTTTACAAATTTATCCAAGGTCCACATAAGCATTACAATAAAAACGCCTAAACGTAATGAAAAAAGAGACCATTGCAAGCGATTTTTTAAATCCGATGAGAAAGAGTGAGACATTTAAATTCCTTAAATTAAGTGTTGTCATTTCAGTAATGAATCTAACAAGACCGTCTTTTTAAAGTTTTATTGCATAACTTTTACTTTTTATGAGCCTTACAGGCTAGGCTGGAATAGGCTAATGGATATGGTTGAAGCTACTGAGCTATTAAAAACGCTGCAGCAGGATACTAACTTGTGATCAAGAGACAGACACGGATGAAGATAATGGGTGTGAGCAGGGCGCACAAGCTTTGCTCGGTTTTTACTTATTCTCACATGGATGTGAACCAGTAGAATAATGCAGGAGCAGTTATCGAGCCCGCTAGTTTACAAACCTCGCGCCGTGATTAAACCGCCCCTAGATTGAACAAATTTCAATCCACAAAGGTCAACACGCCCTAATATCCTGTATCTAATTAAATTAATCAGTATCAATGAAAGTATTTTTAAAACCTTACGGTCTAATCCATCGTATATAACATATTTAACCACAGCGAGAGAGTTTTGAAATACGCATTTTTAGCACTTAGCATTTCCCTTAGCTTTTCAACATTGGCAAAAACTAATGACCCTATTGAGGTTATTCAAGTATCTGGTGAAGCGGTGAAACTTCATAGTCTTTCACCAAAAGATAGCACCGTTGATGGACCGTTTGGTGATAATTTAGCGCTGTCAGATATTGCACGTGCAGTAACACCAATTTCGAGTGCGATGATCGAACAACTTAACATTACGACCCTACAAGACATGCTCGCAGTGGCTCCAAACAGTTATTCTGCAAGTGGCTTTGGCGCGCCAAGCTTGCCAACTTTACGCGCTCAACTAGGTGAATTATTTCAAGATGGTGTTCGCCGCCAAGCGGGGAATAATGGGTTTGGGATCCCAGTTTCATTTAATGCCATTGAACAAATAGATATAGTAAAAGGCGCGCCACCGGTACTTTTTGGTAGTAGTCAGCGTAACGGGGGATTTGTAAATTTACGCTCAAAAACAGCCAGCACTGATCAGCAGCAAGGTAAAGTTCAGCTGTCAGCAGGACGTTGGGATCAATATCGGGCGCTAGTTGATTACAGTGCGCCTATTGTTGAAGGCCAGAGCGGCTTTAGAGTCAGTGCTGAACATATCGATAACGGTAGCTTTTACGACTACGCAGGATATGAAAGTGATAGTTTGTTTGCTGCACTGCGCTTTTTACCAGATGACAAAAGCAGCTGGGATCTCAACTTTGAGCTTTACAGTGTAGATTATACCGACAACGCTGGTATAAATAGGCCAACTCAAGCATTAATTGATGATGGCCTTTATATTACTGGTCAAGGCATACAGCCAAATGGCAGTAACGTGCCTGGTGCAGGTGCTATTGTGTCACCAACGGGGCAAGTTGTGATCCCGAGAAACCAAGTTTTAACCGATCCAGATAATATCAATAATGCCACAACGTATTTATTTCACAGTATTTATAAACGTGAATTAAACAACCAAGCAACGCTTAAAAACATTACTTACTTTCAGCATTTACAGCGCGAGTCACTCGCTAAAAACAGCTTTGTTGAAATTATTGATGGCGCAGACACAGCACAAAACCGTACCGAACTGAGTTATCAATGGAATGATTCACAAACAACGGTATTTGCATTTGATGTACGTTATAACAAAGTAAAAGGCTATAGCCAATTTACGACTGAGGCCGATTTACCGATTGATTTAACTGGGCCACTTGAAAATCGCCGCATTCCTTTAACCGCACAGCAGCAAGCACGTTTAGTTGAACTGCGCCCCGGTGTTTTTGTCTCTCCTGGTGCGCAATACGATATAAACAATGATGGCAATGGTGATTTTTCACTATCTGACACCACTGACTCAACCAGCTGGCAAACAGGTGTTGCATTTCAACACGACAGTCAATGGACAAATAAACTGCGCACCAGTATTGGCTATAGACTAGATTATTATGATGTAGTAGCCAAAGATGCGCTCCCGCCACAAGGACACAGTGCCGCGCAAGACAGTATCTATGAAACGCTGCATTCAGGTCAGGCAAGTATCAATTATAAATTTATCCCAAGCACTACAGGCTATATTGCCGGCAGTTATAATCAAGCTACGTCAAACAGTATGGCAGGTGGTCACACGCTTGGCAGTGATAACAAAATTAGCGAGCAAAACTTTGCAACCGACAACACATTGCTTGAAGTGGGTGTAAAATACGCGCCAGAGGATAGCCCATGGTATATTGACGGTGCGGTATTTAATCAGCGTCGTAGTTTACGAAACCGTGATGGTAGTAATACTGGCATTCGCACTCAAGGTTTTGAAACCCAGTTATTTTATGATGCATCCCCTTATTGGTTAAGTGCAGGCTATAGCTATATTGATGCTCGCTATGATAATTCAGCGAGTAGCCAAGACTCAAGTCAAGTGGCCGACGCCTTTGATAATTCACGCCCAGACATCATCAATGGTACAAGTGTTGGCGCACCCAGTTTTACTGCATTTGCGCCTTCAACGCAGCGAGTACAAGGCATTCCAGAGCAATCCGTGAGTATTAATGGAGGCTGGTCTATCTTAAGCAATTGGCAAATTGGCTTTGGTGGTATTTATACAAAAAGCTACCCGCTTGATTTCTTAGCAACCGTTAATATTCGTGATCAATACACATTAAATATCAATACAAGTTATGACTTTACTGAGCAAACAAAGCTGCGATTAGATATTAACAACGTTACAAATCAAGACAACTGGCGACCCGTGTTTGAGGGCGGTTACTTTGGCTCGACCTTAGTATTTCCTGAGCTACCAATTAATGCCAAGCTGACATTTCAGCACAGCTTTTAAGAGCGAACCCTATGTTTAAAAAAATTACATTACTTATTGTTGCTTTGCTCACCATTGGGCTGTTTTTTCACTTTGATTTACATCAGCTTTTAACACTTGATGGGTTAAAAGGATCAATGGATCAATTTAACCAATACAAAGAGCAATCCCCTTTATTAGTCATTGGTGGATTCTTTCTATTATACGTTATCGTAACAGCCCTATCGCTACCAGGGGCGGCTATTTTAACCCTTGCAGCAGGTGCTTTATTTGGCTTAGTTGAAGGCTTATTAGTTGCCTCATTTGCCTCAACCATTGGCGCCACATTAGCCTTTTTAGTATCGCGTTACTTATTACGTGATGCGATTAAAAAGCGTTTTCCTGAGCGTTTAGCCGCAATTGATGCTGGCGTTGAAAAAGAAGGCAGTTTTTACTTATTTACCTTACGTTTAGTGCCGGTATTCCCGTTCTTTTTAATTAACTTATTAATGGGGGTTACGTCAATCAAGTCATGGACTTTTTACTGGGTAAGCCAAATTGGTATGCTGGCAGGTACTTTTGTGTTTGTTAATGCAGGCACTCAACTGGCACAAATTGACAGTTTATCGGGCATTTTATCGCTTAACTTGATCTTATCATTTGTGTTGCTTGGCATATTCCCATTAATAGCGAAAGCAATCCTCAACACGATTAAAAAGCGCCGTGTTTATAAAAACTATACTAAACCTAAACAATTTGACCGTAACATGATAGTTATTGGTGGTGGTGCTGGTGGCTTAGTGACAAGTTACATTGCCGCTGCTGTTAAAGCGAAAGTGACCTTAATTGAAGCGGGCGAAATGGGCGGTGATTGCTTAAATTACGGCTGTGTACCCAGTAAAGCAATTATCAAAAGCGCCAAAATCGCGGAGCAAATTAAGCACGCCGATAAGTACGGCCTAGAAAATAGCACACCGCAATTTTCGTTTAAAAAAGTAATGGCACGTGTGCATCAAGTGATTGCTGATATTGCCCCACACGACAGTGTTGAACGTTACACAAATTTAGGAGTAGAAGTACTTAAAGGCTACGCAAAAATTACTGACCCTTGGACCGTTGAGATTAAACTCAACAATGGTGGCACACAAACTCTTACTGCTCGCACCATTGTAATCGCCACAGGCGCACGCCCATTTGTGCCGCCACTGCCAGGCATTGAAGATGCAGGTTATGTCACAAGCGATACGTTATGGAGCAAATTTGCCGAGCTTGATGAAGCACCTAAAAAACTCGTGGTGTTAGGCGGCGGGCCTATTGGCTCCGAGCTTGCGCAAAGCTTTGCACGATTAGGCTCATCAGTAACACAAATCGAAATGGCTGATCGCGTGATGATCAAAGAAGATAGCGAAGTATCAGAGTTTGCAACACACGCCCTTAAAGCAAGTGGTGTGAATGTATTAACTAATCACCAAGCATTACGTTGTGAAAAACGCGGCGAGCAGAAATTCATTATTGTTAAGCATGCTGAGCAAGAGCTCGAAATTGAATACGATGAGCTACTGTGTGCCGTTGGACGCAGCGCCCGTTTAAGCGGTTATGGTCTTGAAGAATTAGGCATTGAAACCAACCGCACTATCGTGACCAATGAGTACTTAGAAACCCTTTACCCTAATATTTTTGCGGCTGGCGATATTGTCGGCCCGTATCAATTTACCCATGTAGCCGCCCATCAAGGGTGGTACGCCGCAGTCAACGGCTTATTTGGGAATTTGAAGAAGTTTAAAGTGGACTACCGCGTGATCCCATGGACTACCTTTATTGACCCTGAAGTCGCCCGCGTGGGTATAAACGAGCAAGATGCGATTGACCAAGGTATTGATTATGAAATCACCCGCTTTGAATTTAAAGAGCTTGACCGCGCAATTACCGACAGTGCCACGCAAGGCTTTATTAAAGTGATCACACCAAAGGGTAAAGACAAAATACTCGGCGTTACTGTGGTCTCTGAGCACGCTGGCGATTTAATTGCTGAGTTTGTACTGGCGATGAAACATGGTTTAGGCCTTAATAAAATTTTAGGCACTATTCACAGCTACCCAACCTGGGCTGAGGGCAACAAATACGCCGCAGGAGAGTGGAAACGCGCCCACGCACCGCAAACGGTACTTAATTGGCTTGAGAAATACCATACATGGCGTCGAGGGTAGTATTTTGAAATCGTTATTTTTTATTGTATTAACGAGTCTGCTATTTATAACGCATGCTAAAGCTGATGATTCACTTCATCAGCCTTGGCAGCAACTGCTCAGCAGCCACGTAAAATCGATTAACCACGGCGTTAGTACAGCAGTAGATTACAGCGCATTTAAAAAGCAACATGCACAACTAAAAGGTTACTTGAGTACCCTTAGCGATGTTACCCAGGCGCAATTTGAACAATGGGATAATGCGCAGCAGTTAGCTTTTTTGATCAACGCATACAACGCATGGACGGTCGAATTGATTCTAACTGAATACCCAAACATTGAATCAATTAAAGACTTAGGGAGTTTTTTTAGTTCCCCGTGGAGCAAGGAGTTTGTGCCATTATTAGGCGAAACCCGTAGCCTTGATAATATTGAACATACGCTTATTCGTGGCAGTGGTAAATACAACGAACCGCGCATCCACTTTGCGGTTAATTGTGCCAGCATCGGCTGCCCGGCACTGCGCGAAGAAGCGTATACTGCCGCTAAACTTGATACTCAACTTGAGCAACAAACTCAGCGATTTTTAGCTGATATAACCCGTAACTATGTAAAAGATAACACGCTTTATTTATCTTCTATTTTTAAATGGTACCAAGATGATTTTGAAAATAGCTTTCGTGATACGCAATCATTACAAGCATTTATCTTATTATACCCAGATGCGCTAAACTTAACGCCAAGTCAACAAGCAAAACTTAAAAGTAACACCATGAAAGTGAAATTTTTAGATTACAACTGGGCATTGAATGACAACCAGTAATTATCTGTTATTACAACCAAAGCGTATTAAACACTACGCCTTGGTATTTATTGCTATGCTTAGTTTTATATTTTCATCAAACAGCGCTGCAAAAAATTGGCAAACTGTACTCGATAACGGCCAAAACCACAGTGTATATTTTCATGCTTGGGGTGGCGACCCACAAATAAATGCCTATATTCAGTGGCTTGAACAGCAAGTTAAGCAGCAATATAATATTGATCTACACCATATCAAACTCACCGATACCAGTGAAGCTGTAAGCCGCGTTTTAGCTGAAAAATCAGCAGGTAATCACAGCGAAGGAAAAGTCGATCTTATTTGGATCAACGGTGCAAATTTTGCGGCAATGGCAAAGCACGGTTTACTAACGCCTAATTGGGCCACTAAATTACCTAATTTTTCATTAACTAATCCCGCAAAAAACCCAGCGATGAGTTTAGACTTTGGCGTGCCAACTCAAGGCATGGAATCACCGTGGGGGCAAGCTGCACTTACTTTTTACTACGACAGCGTTGCAATAACTTCGCCACCTAAAACTCTCACGCAATTACTTACTTGGAGCACACAACATAAAGGTCGATTTACTTATCCCAAACCGCCTGATTTTATTGGCGTAAGCTTTTTAAAGTATGCACTGATTAGTTTAACGCCAGCATCACTACAAGCGAAGCTTTATCAACCTGTTACAAAGCAAAACAGCGCTTTATTATTGCCTAAATTATGGCAGTTTTTAGATACACTACACCCTAATTTATGGCGTGCAGGCCAGCATTTTGTCTCTAGCAGCACCGCACTTAGACGTTTAATGGGTGATACTGAATTGAGCCTTGCCATGACATTCTCAGCGCCCGAAGTCCCTGCTGCTGTCACCCGCTTTGATCTCCCCACCAGCATTCGCAGTTATGCTATGAGTGATGGTAGCCTCAGTAATATTCACTTTGTTGCTATACCTTACAATGCAGCGCATACAGACAGTGCTAAGTTGGTCGCTAATTTCATGCTCAGCGTAAATGCACAAGCTAAAAAGCAACGCCCAACTACTTGGGGTGATAATACCGTATTGGATTTATCTATTTTAGCTGCAGATCAAGTAACTCAATTCCAATTATCAAACCCGCACCCAAGCAGTTTAGCGCCAAACCATAATAGCCCAGCCCTTGCAGAGCCTCACCCAAGTTGGGTAAAAGTAATTGAGCAACAATGGCTTGAACGATATGGAGCGCAATAATGATACACGCGCGTGATATATTTACTCGGAGCATAAAATTAACCCCAACGCTATTAATGGCGCTATTAGTGATCCCAGTTGTAGGTGGACTAATTGGTGTATTATTACCCGCGTTTGGCTATATCCCTGCACTTGATAAAACCACGTTTACCCTTCGCGGTTTTTATTCGCTATTTAATACCGCTGGTTTTGCAAACATGCTGCTACTGAGTGCGATTAGCAGTCTTGTTAGCACGTTATTGGCATTTATTATTACCGTATTAATTTTAGCCTGTTATTTTAATAGCCCTTGGCTTTATCGTATACAGCGTTTATTGGGGCCTATTTTAGTGATCCCCCATGCCGCCGCGGCAATTGCAATTAGCTTTTTGATCACCCCATCAGGCATGATTTCGCGCTTATTTTCTCCTTGGCTTAGTCAATGGGACAGCCCACCTGACTGGATGTTTCCACACGATTCATGGGGGATAAGTATGGTGCTAGGCTTAACGTTAAAAGAGCTACCTTTTTTATTACTGATGGCGCTAGGTGCCCTTGCCCAAGCCGATTTAGGTGCAAAACTACGAGCCCAACATAAAGTCGCTTTGAGTTTAGGTTATTGCCCAATGACCGCTTTCTTTAAAGTAGTATTACCTAACCTATACCCATTTTTACGCTTACCAATTTTAGCCGTACTTGCTTATGCCAGTGCCAGTGTTGAAATACCGCTGATCCTTGGTCCAAATGCGCCTCCTACACTCGCGGTTGCTATTATGCACTGGTTTAACGATGTTGATTTAACCTTGCGCATTCAAGCCTCTGCGGGAGCAATCATGCAATTACTGTTGACCATGGGCTTGTTACTCAGCTGGTGGCTACTTGAAAAGCTCACAAAAAAGTTTAGCCATGGCAGCTTAATCAACGGCAGACGCGAATATGCTGGGCAACTTATTCAGCGTTTTACTCAGGTATTAACGTTTATTTTGCTCAGTATAATTATGCTCTCATTAGCGGGGCTCATTCTATGGTCATTTGCGGGGTATTGGCGTTTTCCTGATGCGTTGCCATCACAATTTGTGTTACTGCATTGGCAGCATGCTTTACAACAAATGCAAACACCTTTACTTAACACGGTTGTTATCGGGTTTGTTGCTACCTTAGTGGCTGTTATTTTGACCTTATTTACCTTAGAGGCAGAACAATTGCGTACGCGTAATTTATCCAATTTTGCCAGTTTGCTAATTTATTTACCTATGCTGATCCCAAGCATTGCGTTTTTATTCGGCTTAGTCTGGTTGCAGGAGCAAGTTGGTAGCCATCATGCGTATTTTAATGTGATATTTGGGCATTTATTATTTGTACTGCCCTATGTGTTTTTATCATTAGCAAGTAGTTACCGACGTTTAGACCCTCGTTTTTCTCACCTTGCGGCAAGCCTAGGAGCCACACCCAGCAAGGTGTTTTTACGGGTAAAACTACCACAATTATTAGCGCCTATCCTGATTGCATTCGCACTTGGCTTAGCGGTTAGTTTTAGTCAATATTTACCCACGTTACTCAGCGGCGGTGGGCGTATTAACACCATTACCACCGAAGCCGTCGCCCTTGCAGGTGGTGCAAGTCGTCGAGTGAGTGCCGTTTATGCATTAATGCAAATGTTGTTACCTGCTATTGCGTTTTTTCTAGCTTGGTTTATCCCTAAGCTCGTTTTTGCAAAACAAACTGCATCCCCGCATAAACTTCAACACCCAACCTTAAAACAACAATCTAAGGCCTAATATGCATTCGTCACTTAATATAAAAAACCTCACTATTTGGCGAGAAAAAACGCAACTTATCTCCTTAAATGAACGCATTAAAGGCGGTGAAGTTCTCAGTATTATGGGTCCATCAGGCAGTGGTAAATCAACGTTACTAAATTGGTTAACTGGCATGCTGCCACATGGTTTTAGCGCACAGGGGACCTTGCTTTTAAACGAACAAAACATTACTCAGTTAGCCAGCCATCAACGTCATGTGGGGTTACTGTATCAAGATCCTTTATTATTTCCGCACTTAAATGTAGCTGATAACATTGCCTTTGCGATGCCTAAAGGGAATAAAAAGCAGCGTATAGAAAAAATCAACGACTCGCTAACACAACTAGGATTAGAGGGCATGGCAGCACGCCACCCACATAGTTTATCAGGCGGGCAACAAGCAAGGGTTGCGCTTTTACGTGTATTACTGAGCGAGCCAAAAGCAATTTTACTTGATGAACCGTTTAGTAAACTTGATGCAACACTGCGAAAAGATACCCGCGAGCTGGTATTTGAGCAAATTCGTCAACGCCAACTTCCCGCAGTAATGGTCACCCATGATGACAGCGATGCACATGCTGCTGGGGGGAAAGTAATTACTCTCAGCGCACATATTCAGGAAACAACATGTTAGATAAATTTATTACACCTGCTATAAAACCACTTTTAAAACCTGTGGTTATAATACTGGATAAGTGTGGCCTCAATGCCGATAAGCTCACTGTTATTGGCTTTATTATTGGTATGTTTGCCTTACCATTACTCGCGTTTGAATTTTATTATGGCGCTTTAGTGGTGATCATTTTAAATCGCGTGTTTGATGGTTTAGATGGTGCACTTGCGCGTCATCAACAGCAAAGTTCATCAGCGGGTGGGTTTTTAGATATTTGCCTCGACTTTTTATTCTACGGCGCGATTGTACTAGGTTTTGCTTTAGCCGATCCCGCACAAAATGCTGTTGCCGCAGCCGCATTATTGCTGGTTTTTATTGGCACAGGATCAAGCTTTTTAGCCTTTGCCATTGCCGCTGAAAAATTTAGCTTAGCTAAACCTCAGTTTAAATATAAAAGCTTTTACTATTTAAACGGCTTAACTGAAGGCACTGAAACCATCGCATTTTTCGTCGCGTTTTGTATTTGGCCGCAGCACTTTAGCTTGCTTGCATATAGTTTTGCAGTACTTGGCAGTATCACTATTTTTACGCGTATTCATGGTGGTTATCATACTTTAAGGCAAATAAATAATGACGAATGAAGCACTGTGGCGATTAGGCGCTTTCCTTACTATTTTGACAGTTATGATGATAGTAGAAGCAATTAGCCCTGCGCGCACATCACCTGTAGCGGCACGTAAACGTTGGTTTGCAAATTTTTCGCTAGTCGTACTGGCTTCAGTACTAGCTCGACTAACCATTCCTATAGGTTTAACCAGCGTCGCGCTTTATTGCCAACAACACACAATTGGTGTATTTAATCAATTTATGTTGCCTTTGTGGCTGGCGGTAGTTTTGAGTTTACTGCTCCTCGATATCGTTATTTATTGGCAACATCGGTTATTTCATAAAGTGCCGCTACTGTGGCGCTTGCACCGCGTTCACCACGCAGACCCTCATGTTGATACTAGTACAGGCCTGCGCTTTCACCCGCTTGAGATTATTTTAAGTATTATAATCAAACTGATTATTGTAGTCCTATTAGGCGTGCCAGCATTAGCGGTATTAATATTTGAAATTGCCCTCAATGGCTTAGCATTATTTAACCACGCGAATATTAGCCTGCCAAATAAAGTGGAACGTGTACTGCGGTATGTACTTATTACCCAGCAATTACATCGTATTCACCACAGCCAAACTGTGACTGAAACCAACAGTAACTTTGGTTTTAGTGTAACGTGGTGGGATCGCCTATTTGGCAGTTATACGCCCTATGCAAAACTAAGTGATGATACTCTTAACATTGGCTTAAAAGAATTTAGTACATCAAACTCACACTCACGTTTAGTCTCATTAATAGTCATGCCATTCAAAAAGTAACGACTGATAGTTTCTTTATCCAGTCCTTGGGTTATTTATTCGTTTATGTCGGTTCAACCTTAAATCATGTCGGTTCACGCGAATGGTGCTGAACACACGAATAAAATCTCCTACATTCCCTATCAACAGCACGTTACACCGTACACAGTTTAATAAGGAATATAATAATGAAAGTAATCACTAAAACAGCCATCACCTTGAGTTTATTGAGCCAGTTTAATGCACACGCAATTGATTTACGTGTAGATAATATTCGTCTATATCAAAATAGTACTGCTAATTTTTCACCCCCAAGCACGCTTTATATAGAAAACGGAAAAATAGTTACTATCACTAAAGCAACTGATACTAAGCAAAAAGCAGATGCCACTATAAACGCTAACAACCAATTTGCACTGCCAGGACTAATTGATTTACATGTTCATTTGGGCTCGTCAGGCAGCAACTTCTCTGAGTTTCAATACTTGCCTGTTAAGTCGCATTTTAATTCAAATCTTTATTTAGGCGTCACAAACATAGTCGATTTGTTTTCATTTAAGCAAACCCTTGATGAAGCTGCACAATTAAAAGCGACACACGTAACGCCTAACTTATTTTATGCTGGTACGTTATTCACCAATCCTGGCGGGCATGGCACCCAATTTGGTGGCAGTGTGTACGAAATTACAAAAGATGAAGATATTGATACATTATGGAACAAGCATATAGCCACTAACCCACATATTACTAAAGCCGTTATTGAAACATTCGGTGGTATGGGAAAATCGTTAACTGACAGCCAACTCACTGAACTTGGCAAACGTTCAAAAGCCGCTAATTTACCTTATTTTGTGCATGTATCAACGTTACTTGATGGTAAACGCGCTATCAAAGCAGGCGCTACGGCACTTGCTCATGGGATTAATAATGAAGCCATTGATGAAGAATTTATTACCTTAATGAAGCACCACAGAGTAACTTATATACCAACACTGGCTGTGTATCATAATCACAGTGACGAAAAACATAACCATGGAGTAAGTTCACAAAGCCAATTACTAAGAACAGTGCCCGCTAAATTACAAAAATGTTTATTTGAAAAAGTACCAGCCCCGTCTAAGTGGACAGACAATGCATGGCAAGCTCGAAATACGGCCTACGCCAATATTAAAAAGCTCCATCAAGCAGGCGTTGTTATTGGCACAGGATCAGATGCGGGTAATCCGTACACATTACACGGCACAGGGCTTCACAATGAGCTAGATGCGCTCAAAAAAGCAGGGCTATCAAATGACCAAATAATTAATGCGGCGACGCTCAATGGTGCTCAAGCAATAAACCAAGGCGCCCATATTGGTAAATTAGCACCAGGATATGAAGCCAGTTTTATATTGCTCGCACAAAATCCACTCGTTGATCTTAAATCGCTTCATAACATTGCAGAGGTATTTAAATCAGGACAAAGAATCGATCGTTCAAAATTAATAGCTGAAAATAAAACCATAGAGCCACAAGGCCCAGCCTGTAACCCAACAATTACAAGCCGTAAAGCACACATAATGATAGACGACTTTATTGGAGAGTCACCATGGCAAGCATTAAGCGACAAAGTAATGGGCGGACAATCATCCGTTGAACTAAAGTCAGAAAAACAAAGCTTAACAATTAACACAGCAGTTGCTAAGGCAACTAACTTTGGTGCATGGGCGGGCGCTGAAATAAAATACCCGCAACTAGTTGATGCATCTACATTCAAAGGTATCCGCTTGACTTATAAAGGGTCGAGCACCCCATTTGCACTGTCTATTTATCATAGTGAAGTAAAAGACTGGGATAACTTTTCTGCGCTTTTAATGCCTAGCAATGACTGGAAGACCCTTGAGATCCCATTTAGTGACTTCAAGCAATTTGGCTTTGGTAATCAAGTGAAATGGTCAGCAACTAAACTCTCCGGTTTTAACTTAATGTGGCGAAAAATGCCCGGTGCCAGTGACGACATCTTAAAAAACACACTTGAAATAAAAGAACTCGTGTACTTTTAAAAGTCATTTAACCTAAACTCTAGTTTACACTATTAAAACCAAAATTAGCCTTTGTTTTGGTTTTGTATAAACTGCCATATAACTTTAAAAACAAAATGACCAAAATGTTTAAACAGCCTTTTTTTAAATATAGCTTTTTTATATTACTTGCCATTGATATCGCCTATGCATTAGGTATTGCTATTGCAACCTCTTCACCTATTTCAGGCGACACTGCTCTTGCAGCACTCGTATGGTTTGTAACCTTTTATTGGTTACCTGTTTGGGCAGCGGCTATTTTAATTTTTTATTTAAGATCAAAAAACATAAATAAGCTCGCACTTGAATGGTTAATTGTAACCTCATTTATGGCGCTAGGTAACACCATCACAGACTTGACGTTAACCACCCTGTTTGACCAATACCAACCATTAGGAATTTTTGTAATATTTAATGGCTTGTTTTGGGGATCAGGCATTTACCTTGCAACGATTTATATAGAGAGTAAAAAAAAGGTGGTAACTGAAAAGCACGCTCGCAAACAAGCTCAATTAGCCACCTTACGCTATCAGCTAAATCCACACTTTATGTTTAACAGTCTCAATACTATTTCGGCTTATATTCATACCAACCCAGATTTAGCCGATGAAGTACTGCACGAGCTAGCTGATATTTTGCGCTACTCATTAGATACCGCAGAGCAACAATTTATCCCACTGCAACAAGAACTTGCTATTATTGAGAAATATTTAAATATTGAAAAAGCACGGTTTGGTGAAAAACTCCAGATAAACTACAACATCCCCACGCCGCTTAAAAATATAAAAATACCCCCACTCCTTATTCAGCCCATTATTGAAAATGCCGTTAAGCATAATGCCCAACAAACCAAACTAATCCTAAACATTGCTATATCTACAACTGATAACGGCATAAAAATTATTATTAGCGATAATGGCAAAGGCTTTAACCAACACGTATTACAACAAGGTTATGGCAAAGGTGTTGGAATGAAAAACATGCAGCAACGTATTCAACAATTAAGTAATAGTAAAGTCATGCTAAGTAATAATAATGGTGCAGTAATCACATTGGATATAACATTATGAGCAAACATACACCCGCTGCAAACAGTGAAAAAATTCGCTTAGTGTTTGCAGATGATGAACTCCCTGCACGTGAAAAGCTAAGCCATCAATTAAGTTTAATGGACAATATAGACGTGGTTGGAGTTGCTACAAATGGTAAAGAAGCTATTTCGCTGATCAACTCACTCACCCCAGACGTTGTATTACTGGATATTCAAATGCCTGAAATCAATGGCTTAGAGTTAGTTGATTTACTTAACTACCAACCCATGATTATTTATACGACTGCGTACGATCAATTTGCAATTGCAGCTTTTGAACATGCCTCAATAGATTATTTGTTAAAGCCATTCCCTATTGCCCGATTGAAAAAAGCACTCGCCAAAGTACAAGCCCAGCTGAACCAACAACACGCCGTAGCGCATGTAAATAAACAAACTGTACAGCCTCAATTTTCACATAATGAAAATAAGCTCAACAAATTGATCAGTAAAAATGGCGAAAGAATATTTCTTTTATCACCAGCAGACATTAAATTTATAAAATCAGAACAAGGAAACAGTTTAGCTTGGAATGGGGAGGTATTTTATCACTTAACTGATACCTTAGATCAGTTAGAACAAGTTCTATCATCACAAAGCTTTATTCGTATTCATCGCAGTTACCTCGTTAATATCGATCATATTAAAGAAATTCAACGTTGGTTTAATGGCAAGCTCATGGTGATTATTAATGATGAAGAAAAATCAGAGCTCAGTACTAGCCGCGCAGGTGCTGATAAACTAAAACACATACTACGTATTTAAGCACTCTGTTATTTGAGCATAATGTAAACCAATATGCATGTTAAAGCGTATATATGTACATAAAAGACTAACAGAGCAATTTATGTTTTCACTATTTAAGAAAGATCCAACCAAAAAATTAAATAAACTTCTTTCGATTAAGTTAAAAGAAGCGATGGAAGCTCAACGCAAAGGTGATATACGCACATATTCTCAACTCACTTTTGAAGCAGATCAAATAGACAAACAAATAATTGAAATAGAACAAAAAAATACACAAGCATAATAACTAAGCTAAATTACAGATCAGAAATAAAACAAGTACGTTTTAACTAGCCCCGTATTTTTAATATACGACAGACATTAAAAAGCCGCAATTAATGCGGCTTTTAAAAGTTATATTAATGTATTAGCTGCCTGAACCAGTAGTACCCGTTGTAGTTTGACAAACCACTTCAAGTGCTAAAGACTCAGCTGTACCATCGGCTGTAATCGTTGTAGTTGCTTTAGTCGTATCGCCAACTAGTGGAGTACGCGCATTAACAAATACATTGTATGTGCTGCCATCAACTAAATCTGCAAGTGTGAATGTGCCCGCAGTACCAGAAGCCAGTGTTTTAGCCTTACCAGCTAAGCTATAACTAACAACAGCATTACTCATATCAACCGTTTTAGTTGTGTCATTCGCGCACGCAGCCGTCACTGCAAAGTCTTCATTTACTAACGTAGCTGGGTTTGCCAGTACCACTGCAGCGGCACCACACACATTAACTTCGCCATCTGAAGTAAACCAAGGTGTTCCGTTAACATCAAATACTTTTACAGTTGCTTTAGCATTTGCTGAAATGCCAAAGCGCTTTGTATTTAATGGTGAAACAATAACATTACTCGCCGCATTGGCTCTTAAATAGCTTGTAGCACTTGCATCTGATGAGCTCATAGATACATACAAACCTGATGCAGGCACTGCATCACCACTTAAGTTTACTGCAATACCGTCAGTACAAATAGGAGCACTTACAGTTGAGGCGAAAAAGGTTAAATGCGTTGTTTTAAAAGTACCAGTGTAAGTATTTGTCTGTGCGTTTAAAGCACCCACTTCTACTTTGTTAGTTTCACTTGCCCACACACCTGTATCTTCATTGTGTGATTTAAGACCTAGCATATCACCCGGCTGAATAGCTTCACCATTGAGCATGGTCGTCGCCGGAATAGTCATTGATACTGTAATTGGGTCTGAGAATTTTTTAACTTTTTTGCCTGTGCCATCAGCCATCGTTACATTTGCAACACCCACTGATTTTACAATTGACGTTGCATCTGCATCGTTTAAACCAGCTGGAACAATTGATGAAGCCGCACCAGTAGATGAGTCAGCGCCATTAACTTTTAACGTAATTTCGCCTGAAACTGGTTGTTCACTCGCATCATATAAAATTACGCCAGCAGGAACGCTTGCTGATGCACTTGATTTACCAGGATCCGTTGCAGCAGAAATTACCGCTGACGTTGTACCACCAGCTTCAACAGTAGACACTACCGATTTATTAGAGATACCATCAGCAGACTCAGAAACAAGGGCAAGTAAAGCATTTACGCTCATCACGCCTTCTGCAGTCGTTAAGTCAACAATAAAGCTTTTACCAATGTAATCATCAGCAGAAACATTGACTGTAACTTCACTGATATTTGCATCATCTTTAACTGTAAACGCTAAGCTACCATCAGCCAAGTCAACAGATGTTAGTTCATTACCATCAACATCAACTATATTTTCAGAAGCCACACCATTTTCAAAAAATGTAACCTTTGCAGCAATAGCGTTATTAGTCACTGAATCAACAACATTCGCATTAACAACAACAGATAGCTCCGTAGGCGCGTCAGGCGCGACAACAACAGGAGGCACTACAACTGGTGGAACAACATCTTTGTCATTATCATTACAACCAGATAAAACAAAAACAGAAGCGACAGACAAAGCAAGTAACGTTTTTTTATTAGTAAGCATGGGGGGTCCTTTTTATTCCTTTTCAATTAGCGTATCTTTAATAAAATTATCATTATTAATAGACTGCTGCTAAATACAAATATTTTAAAATTAATGAAATGGCAATATATTCATTTGCAATGGATATATTAACAACTCTATTGCATGCTTAATATTACACATTATTACAAACAAACATAATTTAACAAATACAGCTAAAACTTTACATCATTAAGCCATAGTTACAACATATAATTTGTAATCAAAGCGAATATAGCCAAGTGACCTCAAAATGCGAGCATCATTAGAATTAAATCAACGTATGCCATACCGGCTCAGGCTACCAATACGCCTTAAACGTTCTCGGTATTGCGCAACCATTTGATTAAAAAAGTACGCTCTGCTTTACGCAATTTTTCGCTCTGTACATACTTTTCGTCTGTAACGTACCTTTACGCAGCTTATGCCAGCTTATGCCAGCTTGGAATAATGGCTTTAACATTAAGTCTATTGGCTTTTTATGATAAACATACAAGACTAAATTAGTGTGCTTTGTAAGCGTATAGCTAACGACACCTAGCCTTGCTTAATATTCCAAGGTAGCAGTGGCTCAAGGTTACTTGGCTGCTCTGCAATATGTTGCAAGCACGTTGAGATGTAGTCATGCACTACAAGATCATT
>NZ_JABEPJ010000027.1:0-44136 GCF_013002825.1 Pseudoalteromonas sp. NEC-BIFX-2020_002 | reverse complement strand
AATCGTTACATCAGCTTATTGCGCGGGTATAGAACTCAAAGAGAAGAATATTAAACTCAAAACGTTACTCGATAAATTCGCAAGTCAACCACTTGAATTAACAGTACGTTGGAAGAAAAATGGACCCCAGTACAGACTTAGCTATTTACCGGATGAAAAGCGCCCCGTTTTTCTTGTTACTAATTTAAAAGAAGTACAGTTTAACTTTGACGAGTTACTCGATATATACGCAACTCGTTGGCAAATTGAGCTGTTTTTCAAAGAGCTAAAGTCATGGAATAACCTTAAAGGGTTTATCACACGAGATCCACACATTGCCGAATCACTGGTTTGGCTGAGCATACTGCAAACACTTATCAAGCGTTTTATCTGCCATAGTGCAGCAACTATGTTTAAGTGTGCGATCTCGACATTTAGAACGAGCAAGTGCAGTTATCTTTGGTTGGATGATATTCTAGATTGCATGGAGCAAACACGGTGCAGCCACAAGATACACCGTGTACTAAAGCTACTAGCGGAAAATTGTAAGCGTCAATCCATTGAAAAAGAGAGTGACATTTGCCGTTTTAAAACACAAACAAAGATGACACCCATCCTAAAGTTTGATACTTGAATTCAAGAAGAGATAAGTTTTTAGCCCAAAAGAGTAAACTTAGTAGCGCAGTTTTATTTGCTCAATTAAAATGGCTGTCTAGTTTATTCATTCCAGCTAGTAAAAATAAATATGTTTCAACAGCAGCTTTTGTTACTGCAACTAACGGCAAAAATAATATTAAAGCTATGGAAATGGCATAAATCATAACTTGCCCTTTAATTTCCACTTTCTTTTTCGACATAATTTGTCATCCCTTGTACGATCCCAGTGCCATGAACACCATTTAACAGACCAATAATATCAAGTGTCTGTCCCAATGGTTTGTACTATCACAAAAACTTATTCTTAAGTTGAATGTCTAAATCTCTGAGATAATCTAATCCAAAGTCGTCCTTAGAAAAATTAGTAACGAGCTTATTTGGAAGAGTTTTATCAACACCATCATAACAACTTGCTATTCCGCAACTAATTGAGGCGACACTATCGGTGTCTCCACCACAGTCAACAGCTGACTTTATCAAAGCTTCATAACTAAAATGCCGCGTTAGATTAGACATTACTGCAGACAAAGTATCTCCTGACACTGCACGTACTCTTCCCTGCCAATTTAGGTCAATCTCGTATCCTTGAGATGCAAGATACTCCGGCAATGTTTTAAGTGTTGCTTTGCAGTGCAAGCCTGCATGTGCAGCAAGAGCAATGCAAACCGCAGCATCGACAGCAATCTGATGATCATGGGTAACACGTGCCTGTATAGTAGCATTGCGTATTACTACAACCTCATCTTTAAAAAAGCCAATTGGAACAGCTCGCATCATTGCCCCATTGCCAAAGCTATCCGTTTTAACTAACCTTGCAAAATGGTCTGCATTTCTCGCCTCAGAAAATGCCGTTTGTAGTCGCTTTGCGTAGCCATGCACAGGATCACGCTTATAGCATTGAAAAAATGCCTCGGCTATATGGGCTTCAGTCCAGTCAACGTCGTTTAACATTAACTCAGACAGCGCTAATGACATTTGAGTGTCATCAGTATAACACCCAGCAATGTTAGACAATTGATGCGCACGAAAGGTCTCGAGGTTATTTTCGGCTGATATAATTTCCTGATCTACAAACTCAAAACCCGCACCATATGCATCGGCAATTGCTATTTCTACCAACATAATATTTAACTCATTCTAAATTCGGAAAAAGTGATTATATAATACCCTTTTGATTGAAAGTAAAGGAATACTGTTATCCAATCACTTGTTTCTATAAAACTACCTGTTAATGTTTTTAAACATGGCATTAAGAACTTAAGTTGACACCCATCTTAATTATTTATTGAAAAAAAACAACAAACACACCGCTTGACATCATTAGTAAGTAAACATTTTCGACATAATCACGATTTAAACACAGTTCCAAAACTTAAGTTCCGAATTTGGCTAAATTCAAAAATTTAGGCTCCTACATTACAGGCACATACGCTTTTCTCTTGAAGAGCAATTTTAAGATTTAAAAGTGTGTGAACACTACGCTAGTAACTTTTCGCAGTTGCTGATGTTCGTTCGCCGTTTTCTGTGTAAATTTTCGCAGTAACGTGTGTGCGATGACACTCTACCTACTGCGCCATGACATACGCGCGAAAATTGCGTGGTCAGTTTTAACCAGTTTTATGGGGAGATATTTACTCTTTCTAGTAAAGGTAAAAAAATATCTTAAGATGACACCCATCCTAAAGTTTGATACTTGAATTCAAGAAGAGATAAGTTTTTAGCCCAAAAGAGTAAACTTAGTAGCACAGTTTTATTTGCTCAATTAAAGTGGCTGTCTAGTTTATTCTGTATTGAATTAGAATATAAAACCTTTAAGAACATTGAATTTAATATCCTTATTAAAAATAACTATCATGATAAAAAGGCAAGAAGAAAGGCCTGCCCCTATTCTTTGCTATTAAAATCTCAAAAAAGCTATTTTAACTTTTAATATAAAGCTTTAATCGCAATAAAAGAAAAAGGAAATATCTGTCTCTATTTATTCTTTTAGGTAACCACTACCGATTATTAATTTTGTATTATCTTTTGATGGGTAAAAACTGTGCCAGTCATAATTTTCGAATAAAACAACTTGTCTATTTTTTTTATCAACATAAATATAGCGAACTTTGGGTTTACTTGAAATTTCTAAAGTGACAGCTAAGTTCCGCCAGTTATCTATAAAATCCGCACTACATATAGGTAATTTATAAAGGTCATCGATTAAATTAAGCAGCTTATTGAAGCGACTACCTTCATGTTCAACTGATGGTGTTTTATCTATACTATAACTTATATCATAACGTTCACTTCGGTAATTATGTATTTCAAAAGTACGTGCTCCAATATTAACCTTTTCCTTGCTAATAAACTCCCCTTTGGCCGTTAGTATGTCACGCTCAAATAAAACTTTTGATTCCGTTTCAATCTGAAACTGTTTGAACGGTACTTTTAAACCAGTAACATAATTAAGCTCTATAAGTTTTATTGCCTCTATTGTTTTTTCACATGAAAAAGCCACTGATGAAATACTTATCATTAGTAATATCAATAATCTTACCAACATCTCATTGTATCCCCGCATTTTGGTGCAACGTCCCTTATATAAGACTTTTCAATTTCATTTATTGAATGCATGAACGATTGCGATTTCTCATAATACTGATCCGCCGTTAAAGTTGCGCTCCAAACTCCCATTATGCCGCTAGCTTGACCATACCACGCAGCTTGGGGCACGGAAGGCCCGACTGAGGTTGCGATAGTACCTAATGGATCTCCAATTAGGGTCATACCACCTTCAATTATAGTCATCGCATATGGCATAGCTTCCTCCACTGCGGCACTATTAAAGCCATCAAACTGTTGTGGTCAACTAATTCAATATTAAGAACTAAGGTATGTTTGATCATTAACAGAGTTCAACTTCAAGTTTCTTAAGATCCAACCTATGATTCTGAACTAGCAAAGCTGAAAAAACACATAATAAGAAAACACTCACTTTAAACAGTAAACTCTCAAAAAAGCTATTTTAACTTTTAATATAAAGCTTTAATCGCAATAAAAGAAAAAGGAAATATCTGCCTCTATTTATTTATCTTTTGGTGAATCATCTCCTCGCTACATTGAATTATTTTACCTTTAAAAGAAAACATGTATATAGCCACAGCGATTAACATTGGAATATGATAATCATAAAAAAAACTAAAAGAGCAAATTATTAATGATATAAGGTAATTCATTAATACAACTCCCTTCAACAACTTATTTTTTAAAACTAATAATCTTAAATTTTTCCAAAAAAATTAACGCAATAATTCCAGCTAGTAAAAATAAATATGTTTCAACAGCAGCTTTTGTTGCTGCAACTAACGGTAAAAATAATATTAAAGCTATGGAAATGGCATAAATCATAACTTGCCCTTTAATTTCCACTTTCTTTTTCGACATAATTTGTCATCCCTTGTACGTTCCCAGTGCCATGAACACCATTTAACAGACCAATAATATCAAGTGTCTGTCCCAATGGTTTGTATATACAGGGGGATCATGATTAAGTATTATGAAGCAAGTGATCTGACCCCTATTTTTTGTCCTATTGTATTTATTTTTTAAATTTATTTATTTATTTCCTTTTCTAAAACCCCACCAATTAAGATCCGATCATTATACTTGGTCTTAATTATAAAGCTCGCATCTTTCCAGTCGCCTTCGTGATACCAAACAATTACATTTTCAGTTTTAGACGAAAAAACCTCAATATATTTTGACCCTGAATGTACAACAAGTGAAGTAAGAGCCAAATAATTTGCGATTTTTTCAGGCTTACAGGACAAGGTATTATCTTTTCTAAAATCATTAATAATGGAAATCAAAACATCAAAGTAATTATTATTAACAAGGTTTATAGTTGGTAGCGCGTTAACTAGCATCTCTGTAAAATGAAGTTCGTAGTTATCATTTTCATATATATTCACAACTAGAGGTCGCTCGTCCGTGCCTATATTTTCACTATAATAGCTAGAGTCTTTAGGTATGCCCACTTCCAAACCCTCAGAACTCTCTAGATTAAAATGTTTCAAAGATTCAATAGGACTTTTATCAATAAAACGATAAATTTTCATAACTTCAACTTCATATGCAGACAAGTTACACCCCGCATAACAAATATTAGAAAATAAACCTAAGAGAATAGTTTGGAGTATTCTTTTTAACATCTGAATCCACTTCCACAATTTTCTGCATAATATTTCAACGAGCGGCTATCTAGTTTGTTGAGAGTCATTTTAAAACTGTCTGAACGGCTATAATAATTATTTGCCGCCGATGCCGCCGCCCATAGTCCCAAGGCCCCATCAGCTTGAGCCATCACGCCAATATTAGGTAGAGAGACTCCAACAGCTTGTTTAATTGTTTGTTCGGGATCTCCTATTAATGTCATGCCGCCACTGGCAATCGACATAGCTGAAGGTAACAACTCATTAAATGCATCCACACTTAGGTCGTTTATCATAAAAGTCCGAGTTCGTCTAGCAACAAGACTAGACCTCACAATATTCGCTCCATTACCTTTTGTATAGCCGCCCCTGATAGCCCATCCAGCTATCTTAGCTCGATCTCCTATATCTCTATAGTTTAATTTAGCTAAATGCTCACGAACCGCTTGTGCATGTTCTTTAATCTGCTGCTTTTTGGCTTCAACAGCCCCTGCTCCTTCAGCATTATACCACCATTGCATTGCTGAGGTGACGGCGCCATTGGCAAACTTTCCACCCGTAAGTTTAGACACGGTGCCGCCCACAACCCCTGCAATCGCGGTACGGCTATATGCATTACCAAATTCAGTGGTTTTCGGATTCATAAATCCTTTCAGAAGGAACTAAGATGACACCCATCCTAATTATTTATTGGCAGCAAAACAACAAATGTATCGCATGAAATCAGCTGGGAATAAATATTTTTAGGGAGGGCACCATTGAGCCAACACTTGTGAGTGTGCTTCGTGATACGCAGCATCAACCCAAGTCACCGTGCTTATTAACGGCTATTGAATGCGGAAAGCTTAGTGAATAATGGCTAGAGTTCACTATGAAAATCAATTAGTACTCTCCCATTAACTGAAACAGACAAGCAAGTACTTACTGTTATTTAAATGTGACTTTGCCACCAATCATTTTATACGCGGGCGCGCCGCGGACCATGGTTTCTCTTGCGAAGGATTTGTCACACTGGGGGCACACACAGGGTTTGGTGGTGTGATCTTGGGTTATACGTTCAATAAAGCATTTAATTAATGCTCCCTTCCCTCCTTTGCGATATTTAAAGAGGGGTGTTTTGCAATTAGCACAATAAACATCGACCGTTTTTGTTGGGCCTTTTTTATTCGGTTTAGCCATTTAGGAATTACTTTACATAAAATAGTGCGTGTACTTTAACAGTTTAAGGCCACATCCCCAACACTAAGCCCATTAAAGTAAATTGCAAAACATGATAGCCGCTGTTTACTAAAAATAACTTAAGTGGTCGCTGTTCGAAAATATAGCTCATCCCGAACGAACTACTCACCCAACAAATGCCTATTGCAAAACCAGCGCCAACGGCCACTCCAAGTGTGGGGTGCGGTCCAATAAATAACGATAAACTGAACGCCATAATTAAAGATAAAACAAAACTGCCGCCAAAAATCCATTTTGGATCAGAGTTTTTCAAATCTATCTCTGTTAACCCGCAACCTTCCATCCAAGTTCGTTGAAAGAGTAAAGGTGAATACCAAATGCCACCAAGCATAAAGGCTGATAATGCCGCTAGTAGGATTGCTAAAATATTTAATTGAGAAAAATCCATAAATACAACTCATGTTAACTGCACAAAAAGTGATTATTATTTCACTGTAGTTAATAATAGCCGAAGCAGCAACCAGTAGCGGCGCTTATAAAGAAGAAATATTCAGGGTTTTCTCATTTGACAGCACTTTTATTTTTGAACGGGCTTTTTTTGTAACTTACGTTGTAGTGTACGCCTATGCATATTAAGTTGGCGCGCAGTGGCTGATACATTCCCCTGATTACTGTGTAAAACTTGCTGAATATGCTCCCATTGTAAGCGTTCTGTAGACATAACCGTCGTTGCAGGATCCACTGGTAGGTCAGAAATAGCCTCGCTTATACCTTTTAGCGCTTTAACTAAAGTCAGCATATCGACCGGCTTAGTTAGGTAGTCGTTAGCCCCTAAACGCATTGCTTCAACGGCGGTTGCTATACTTGCAAACCCTGTCAGTAACACCAAGTGAGAATTCGGTAATATATTACGCAACGGTGAAATCAACGTTAAACCATTGTCGTCTGCTAATTTCATATCTAATAATATATGAGTGGGTAAAAACGTTTTTGCAACGAGTAACGCATTGTGACTATCGTGCGCTTTTTCGCAATTAAATCCTTGTTTGGTGAGGCCGCGCGCGAGCGTATTTGCTAAATTAATATCATCTTCTATGATAAGTAACTTCATAAAACGGCCTCTTGTTTTGCCGTTATTGCTAATTGAACTTTCGCTACACCGCCGCCTTGAGGGTGGTTAAATAACGTTAATGATCCTTGCAGGCGTTCAAGCGTCACATTTGACAGTAGCACTGCCATTCCCATACCTGTTTCGCTGGGCATAAGTTGGCCTCCTAGCTCGCTTAATTGATCTGCTGTAAAGCCCTTACCAAAATCTCGAATTGATAAATTAATCGCAACAGGTTGTTTTTGCGGAAATAGCTGCCAACTTAATGTGATTGTTTGTTTTGCTGTTTGCTGATTTGCTGTTACCGCATTTTGAAGCAGATTTAAAATGGCAGGTAACAACATTGCATCGCTGATAACCGTGTATTGTGGTGTTTCATTTTCCCATATTAGTTGTTGACTAGGGTATTGTAACAACATCGTATCTTGTATTTGTTCAGCTAAGCTAGACAAGGGCATTGAAACTGTTTTGCCTTGAGATCTTAGCTGCTCTGATAGCCGTCTAAAATTGCTCAACTGATTAGTGCATTGCTGTAAGGGTTGCTGCATATCGGCAACAATTGGGTTATCGGGTTGCTCATCAATTAATTCTTCAAACAGTAATTGTAAGTTTGTTATTGGACTTGCTAATTGATGAGTTATTTGCGCAGCTGCGCCATCGAGAGTTACAAGCTGCTCTGCTCTTAATTGTTTTTCGCGGGTGCTGGCAATAATGCGTTCTCTTGAATGTAGTGCACGGTTCATTGCCCCGACTACCAGTGCTATAACACTGGCGCTTATGACAAAGTTAACCCACATCCCGATAAAGTGACTGGTCATATCCATATGATGCATAGTGTGTTGTGGCATTTTAAATAATAAAATACTGTATGCGGCAATTGCTAGCATGGCTATATATGCAAGTCCTTTAGCGCTTACGCTCACTGCTGCAATCATAATAGGTAATAATAATAACGACACAAACGCATTTGTTGCCCCGCCACTAAAGGAGAGTAAGACAGCTAAAAAAAGTACATCAGCCGTAAGCTGCATCAACATCCCAAGCTCTTTGGCTTTACCAACATTACGATAAGCAATAACACTTAAAATCTGAAATACGGCTTCTAGCGAAATAACCACCAGCAAAGGCAGTAATGCTATTTGATGACCTAATAAAAAGTATACGGCAATAACCGCGATGAGCTGAATTACAATTGCGCCACTGCGTAACATCAGCAAACGGCTAATAGCAGGATCTGTGCGCATTAAAAATGCCATATTTTTTGCCTAAGGAGTTTTTGAGCAAATAAAAGAGTAGTGGTGTTTAATCGTCATCCATCGAAATACTAAAAACAGCACAGGGAGTGCCTTGATGAAAAACCATTTTCCAATGTCCATCGGTTAAGCGCCACAACGACATACGTAATGAGTAATTAAATTCAGCACGCGCTGAGCGCCGATAAGCAGCTTGATAGCTTAGCTGTACGATTTCATCACTAAGCATACGCCCTTTAAAGTGTTGATTATAAAATTGCGGAACAACTTCTGTCGGCAATCGTGTTAACACTTGGTACTTATTAAAAACAGTCCCATTGGCAGCAATTTCGATAAAATCATCGTCTAATAATGCGTCCAAAGCTTGCTCTGATTGGCGGACTTCTGGATCAAGTAATTGTCGTTCTGCATCAATTAAATGATTAAACAATGATGCCTTTATTTTGCTGCCCATGATGTACCTTACAATTGGTTTTTATATACGTTGCCTGCTTTCATCACAAACTGCACATTTTTTAATGTCGTTATGTCATCAAGAGGTGAGCCATTTACGCTGATGATATCTGCTTGTTTACCAACACTCAACTGCCCTAGCCTGTCTTGTTGACCAAGTAACTTTGCTGCATCAACCGTTGCTGACATAATAGCCTGTTTTTCACTCATTCCATATTTAACTAACAGCACAAACTCATCCGCATTAAGCCCATGACGAGAAACGCCTGAATCAGTTCCAAATGCAATGTTAACCTTGTTTTTAAGTGCCAGCTTAAATGAGGCTTCCATTTTAGGGGCGACCTCGCGTACTTTGTCAGCAATGGCTGTTGGCATGTTTGGATTACTAAGCACCTCTTTACTCACCGTTGCACCAGCTAATAATGTTGGCACTAAATACGCGTTGGTTTTATTAAATAGTTCCATGCTCTCTTTTGTTAAATAAGAGCCATGCTCAATTGAATCAACACCTGCTTTTAGCGCCGCATTAATACCCTTCGTTCCATGGGCATGAGCTGTGACCTTACGCCCTAAATGGTGTGCAGTATCGACTATTGCAGCCAGTTCATCATCACTTAATTGTTGATTAACACCCGCGGCAGTATTACTCAACACACCACCTGTTGCTGTGATTTTGATCACGTCAGCGCCATTTTTTATGACATTTCGTACAGCTCGGCGGCAATCATCGGCACCATTGCACACGCCTAAACTGCTCGTCATTACATCACTTACTTCTTTACGGTAACCATGTAAGTCGCCATGTCCGCCGGTTGCTGTTATTGCATTTCCCGCAGCAAAAATTCGTGGCCCTGTAATATCACCTCGTTCTACTGCGCGCTTAAGCGGAAAAATAACTTTATAATTCCCCCCTAAATCACGTACCGATGTAAACCCAGCATCTAAACTACGTTTTAAATATTTTATCGAACGCAGCGCGTTATCAGCTTCATATTCAGTTAGCCATTGATGCGGGTTAACTGTCGCATCACGCTCAAAAGTTACATGAACATGCATATCAATCAGCCCTGGCAGCACAAACTGATTTTTTAAATCAAAAACATGCGCATCAGGTAATTTAAGTTCGACAACACTTGGAAAGCCTTTAACAATGTCTGTGATAATGTTGTCTTTAATTATTATGGTGCGCTGTTTTTCAAGTGTTTGCTTCGCCCCTAATAACACGGAACCCGCATATATAACGGTGGTATCTGTTGCAATACTTTGCGGTGAAAGTAGCGTTAAGCTCAAAGTTGCGAGTGTAGTTAATAGTTTTTGTTTCATGTTTGCCTCTTTTTTCAACTACCATTACCGTAATTAACGTGTAATTACCATTATTTACGATGTAACAGACCTATGACCTAGTCTTGTAGCTGGGTTTTTGGTATAAAACACACCATAGATGAAAGATTTCTGACCATTTAAAGAGAACACATAATGACTTACGCACATATAACTGGTTGGGGTAAATGCATTCCACCGGCTCGTATCACTAATGATGATATTAGCCAAATTGTTGATACTAATGATGAATGGATCACCTCGCGCACTGGGATAAAAGCCCGCAGAGTAAGCCATGTTACTACTGCTGAACTGGCAACAGTTGCAGCTAAACATGCGCTTGCCTGTGCTGGCGTTGATGCTAAAGATATTGACCTAGTCATACTCGCAACCTGCACCCCCTCTACAATGGTGGCTAATACGGCATCGCTTGTGCAAAAAAATATTGGTGCCGTAGGTGCAGCAGCTATGGATACAAATGCTGCATGCTCAGGTTTTTTATATGCACTACAAGCAGCAACAGCACAAATACAAGCAGGCATGATTAAAAAAGCAGTGGTTATTGCCGCTGAGCGGATGACTTGGTATATAAACTGGGAACGTCGTGACAGTGCAGTATTATTTGGTGACGGCGCAGGAGCGGTTGTTCTTGAGGCTGCAGAGTCACCCGCTGGACTACTTGCTACTAAAGCGGGTTGTGATAGTGAAGATCGTGATATTTTACACATTAGAAACTGTGGCAGCGACTTAAATAAATACCAGCCTATTGGCCCGTCAGACTTACTCTTTGAAGGCCGTGAGATTTTCAAACGTGCAGTTAAAGGGATGAGCGAAGCGTGCGATGATGTGTTAACACAAGCAGATTTAAGCCTTGATGAAATTGATGTACTTGTTCCGCATCAGGCTAATTTACGTATTATTCAGGCTATCCAACAGCGCTTAAAAGTTGCTGACGAAAAAGTAATGGTAAACATTGGTGAATACGGTAATACATCAGCGGCAACCATTGCAATCGCATTATGTGAAGCTGTAGAGCAAGGTTTAATAAAACCACATGCCAATATAATGTCTGCTGCATTTGGAGCAGGTTTAACGTGGGCTGCAAGTTATATTAAATGGGGTAAGCGTGTAGAACCGATTGCCATCAGTGATGCCGTATTACCGCCATGTGATAAAACAGGGTTAGAGCTAATTGCACCCGCTGTAGCAGCATGCGAAGGTACCGATCGCAAATAACCACGCTGTCGGTAACTATATCAATAAAAAGTAGCGATAAAAAGTATCGCTAAATAGTTACCTAAACAGCATTAATGAGCTTTACGATAAATACCTAAGCACCATCGTAAAGCTCATTAATTACTTTAATTACTTAAAACGGTTTTGTAAGTAGTTAAATACCGCACGAATACCTAAAGCTTCACCGCCAACTGGGCGCCCCGGTAATGAGCGAATATTCCACGCCATAACATCAAAATGTACCCATGGCGTTTTCGGCTCTACAAATTCTTTTAAATATAGAGCTGCGGTTATTGCACCACCAAATGGAACACTGGCACAGTTAGCCATATCAGCTACGTCACTTTTTAACAAACTTTTATACTGCTCAAATAAGGGTAATTGCCATACAGGATCACTCACATGCATACCTGCATCAATTATACCGTTAGCAACATCACGCTCAGTTGAGAAAAAACCCGGTAACTCGGTCCCTAAAGCAACACGGCAAGCACCCGTTAGCGTAGCAAAATCAACAATCAACTCTGGATCATCATTTTGGGCTTCAGTAAGTGCATCACATAATACTAAGCGCCCTTCGGCATCTGTATTATCAATTTCGACCATTATTCCTTTACGCGTTTTAATCACATCCCCTGGGCGAAATGCATTACGTGACACTGCGTTTTCAACAGCGGGCACTAACACACGTAATCGCACCGGTAAATTGGCAGCCATAATAAGCTGAGCTAATCCTATAACATGCGCTGCGCCGCCCATGTCTTTTTTCATGTTGCGCATACCTGAGCTTGGTTTTAAATCAAGCCCACCCGAGTCAAAACACACACCTTTACCTACTAACGTGATCAAAGGAGCATCTTTTTTACCCCAGTGTAGGTCAAGTAATCGTGGCTTATTCTCGCTCGCACGTCCAACCATATGAATTGTTGGGTAGTTTTGCTCTAGTAACTCATCACCAACCCACTCGCTAAAGTCACCTTCGTAGGTTTGTGCCAAATCCGCCATTACTTGCGACAAATGCTGCGGCATCATGTCAGCGGCGGGTGTATTCACTAAATCACGGACCAAATAAATAGCATTAGCTTGTTGCTTTAAGCGTTCAAATAGCACTTCATCTGCAATTGCTAATTGTGCTTTTACTGCGCTTTTTTCTTTATATTCGCTAAACTCATAGCCGCCTAACATAAAACCAAGTGCAATCTGTTCTAGTTGTTGCTCACATTCTTGTATTTGGTAAGTGCCAGCAGGTAGCTTATTTGCAAGATCTCCAGCTAACCAGAAATCATCAATACTATGTACTAAACAATAAACATGGCTTAATGCGCCACTTTGTGGATTAACAACTAAAGCGAGGCCTTGTTTCTCAAAATCACAACTGTTTAACCAATTTTGTAAAAAAATCGGCTGTTGTTCTTGCCATTCAGCTAAGCCATTTTTAACAATGAAAGATAAGGGTATACCAGAGGAACTATGACGAATTAATGCGCTCATTAAATGACTCATTTAAAATAATATAATGAACAAGCATACCAATATCTAATCCTAAAAGGTATAGCTTGATAACTATCCATTTAACTCGCTGGCATTATTTTTTTACATTTGTCTCATGCTTTTTAGCCTCAGCATCTTCTAAGGCAATCTGTTTATCTATCTCTTTAATCGGTTTATTAATATTAAAAGAACTCGGTAAAACATCAACACCCACCCATTGTCCTAATTTAACAACCAAAGGAATAGTAATAGGCGCAAAGGGTAAAACAGCAAACACACCAAGCCCTAACCCTTTAAGAATATCAACAAATTGTGCATTTGCTTTTTGTAAATCCTCTTTACTTACATCTCCTTGGGTGTAACGCCGGTAAATTGTAAGCATCTCTTTAGTTTCTTGCTTCTCTTGTGCCAAAGCAAGTTTTAAAGCCACCATAGCGCGCCTAAAACGCAACTGTTGGCGCTTTTTACTAATTTTTGCCACCCGCACAGGAGCTCGGTGAATAACTTTATATATTCGCATAAACTCTATTCTCACATAGCCTAAGCACTTAACAAAGCACAATTTAATAAGTCGTATATATATTTGAAAAAAGAAGTGTTTGCTATTAAAAATGGGCTCATACGCTATAATAGTTTCTTTTTAAATCTCCAATATCAACTAGTGAATATAATGCAACAAACTAAAGCAGCGCCCAAGCCACAAATTGAACAACCAAAGCCACAAAAGCCAGCACCTGATGAATGTTGTGGTGGGGGGAGTTGCTGTCCATGTGTATGGGATGAATACAGAGATAAATTAAAACAGTGGCAACAGGATTTTAGCTAGCAAGACTAAAATCTCCTACTAAATCAATTCAATATGATGTCATAAAAACAACATATACAATTTATTTTTTAACATTTGACCTCATAAACAGCTTGATTTTCAACCACTTCATTTTTCCTTTTCAAAAAAAAGCATTTATTTTCAGTTAGGTAAGTTTACTTTCAATTTTCCTCTATACGAAACCAAAAAAAATTACATTATATTAACGATTTGCAAAATTCATTAACCGTATGTATAACTTATTAGCGTCGAAATTTCATCATTATGGATTTTTGCGAAATAAATATAACTAAACAATCTAATTCTAACCGGGGAAAGTCAGAATGAAATTTAAAAGTAATGCGCTGCAGCACGCAGTAAAGTTCGCACTAGCGACAACAACAGCAGGCTTATTTATGTCTGGTTCTGTGATGGCTGCCGAAGCTGATCAGAGTGAGAAAACCAAAGTTAACAAAAATGTAGAAAAAATCGCCGTGGTAGGAACTCGTTCTGCACCGCGCTCAATTGGTGATTCACCAGTACCTATCGATATTATCGGTGGCGAAGAACTTGGCAAATCAGGTAATACCGATATGCTCGAGCTGCTAAAAGGTGCCATCCCTTCTTTAAACGTTCATTCAATGCCTATCAGTGATGCTGCATCACTTGTTCGTCCTGCTAATTTACGTGGCCTGCCTTCTGATAGCACATTAATTTTACTTAACGGCAAACGTCGCCACCGTGCATCGGTTATTGCTTTTTTAGGCGGCGGTATTAATGATGGCGCACAAGGTGCTGATATTTCAGTTATCCCTAGCATTGCACTAAAACAAGTTGAAGTACTGCGTGACGGTGCTGCGGCTCAATATGGTTCTGACGCGATTGCAGGTGTAATGAACTTTGTACTCAAAGACGCCTCTGAAGGTGGTAGCCTAGAAGTTCGCAAAGGCCAGTATTACGAAGGTGACGGCGATACAACACAAGTCTCTGGTAACATTGGCTTACCATTTACTGATAACGGTTTTGCAAACTTAAGCTTTCAATATAAAACATCGGATGCGACTAGCCGCTCAGTGCAGCGTCCAGACGCTGCAGCACTTGCCGCCGCTGGGGTTCAAGGTATTGCGCCTTTAACTCAAGTTTGGGGAGCTCCTGAAGTTAACGATGATATTTCAATATTTGGTAATGTAGGCTTAGAGCTTACAAATGACTCTGAATTCTATATGTTTGGTAACTACTCAGAACGTGATGTTCGAGGTGGCTTTTATTATCGTAACCCTACTACCCGACCTGGCGTTTATGGCGGTACTATTCGCGATGTCAATGGTACTAATATGCGCCGCCCTGGCGATGATAATCCTGAAGGCCAAAAAGCGTGGGATGCTGCAACGCCAACGGTTTTAGTTGGCTCACTTGATGGCTATGATCAACAGTTAGCCTGCCCACTTGTTGAACTTCAAGCAAATGGTGCACCCGATCAAGCAGCAATCGACTCTCTTACTGCAGCAAACTGTTTTGCATTTAATGAAACTATTCCTGGTGGGTTTACGCCTAACTTTGGCGGTAACATTACTGATACATCGTTAACTATCGGTACTAAAGGCGAATTTACCGGTGGTTATCTTGAAGGTGCATTTTATGACTTAAGTGGTACCGTTGGCTTTAATGAATCTCGCTACTTCATTTACGATACATTAAACGCATCCTTAGGCTTAGATAGCCCAAGAGATTTTAGCCCGGGTAAATACACGCAACTTGAGAAAAACTTTAACTTTGACCTTTCTAAAGGTTTTGATTTTGGTTTAGCGTATGACCTGAATGTAGCTGGCGGTTTAGAGTGGCATGAAGAAACCTTTACTGTTACCTCTGGCGATGTAGCATCATTTACAGCAGGCCCTTATACTGATCAAGGCTTTGGTATTGGCTCAAACGGCTTTCCGGGCTTTAAACCTTCGGATGCTGGCGAATACACTCGTCGTAACTACGCCGCTTATGTTGACTTAGAAGCCCCCTTTACTGAAGATTTTTTAATGGGCTTAGCACTTCGTTATGAAGATTATGACTCTTTTGGCTCAACAACAAACTATAAGCTAACTGCTCAATACCACGTAACTGAAGACCTTAATATACGAGGGTCAATAAGCTCAGGTTTTCGCGCTCCGACTGTTGGCCAAGCAAATGTCAGTAATGTACAAACAAATTTAAGCAGCGGCGTATTGGTTGATTCAGCTTTATTACCACCAACAAACCCTATTGCAATACTTAAAGGCGGAACCGAGTTACAACCAGAAGAGTCAAATAGTTATACATTTGGTGCTGTTTACACTATGGGTGATTTGTTCTTCACAGTAGATTATTACAACATCAAAGTGGATGATCGTATTAGCCAGTCTGAAAAAATAGAACTTAGTCAAGCAGATAAAGATGTATTAGATGCAGCAGGTGTTCCTAATGTGCAAAGCCTTGCCCAAGTAAGCTTCTTCACTAATGACTTTGACACTACAACACAAGGTATTGATTTAGTAGCAAACTACTCTGCAGATTTACTTAATGGTAGTTCAACCTTTAGCTTAGCCTACAACTGGAATGAGACGGAAGTAACACGCTCTAGTGATATTACAGGCGCATTTAAAGTAAGCCGACTAGAAAACGACTTGCCAAATCATCGTGCAACGCTAAGCTGGGCACAACAGTGGGAAAGTTTCTCAGCGTTTACCCGCCTAAATTACTTTGGTGAATACCAAGGTGTTCATGTTGATTACGATGCAACGGCAAAAACAGCGGATGCTGCTGTAACACTTGACGCCGAAGTAACCTACTTTGTAAATGATTCAATTAGTTTGTCAGTCGGTGCACAAAACTTATTAGATCAAGATGCTGAAGAGCTGGATTTTACTGCCGCTCCTAACAATAACTGGGGTGGTAAGTACTACGAAACATCGCCATTTGGTATTAACGGTGGTTTTTACTACGTTAAAGCAACTTATACTTTTTAAACAAAGTTAAAAGACGCAGGCGAAATGCTCAAGACATTTCGCCTTTTTCGTTTTATAGTAACTAAAAAACAAATAGCTATAATGTATGCTGCTAAAAAAAGCCAACCAATTACTTGCCGACAACCGTTTAAAAGAAGCTGAATTTCACTTTAAAACCTTACTCGATACGGATCCCCAAAACGGTGAAGCTTTGTTTGGCCTTGGCCGTATTGCACTTAGGTTAGAACGTTTTGATGCTGCGGTATATTTACTACAAAGATCCTGTGAACGATTGCCAAACATGCTTGAGCCATTGCATGCCTTAGCGGACGCATTTAACGGCGTAAACTCCCCCAATGATGCACTTAAAGTACTTGAGTACGCGAAAGCATTGGCAAGTCATAACCCTGAGCCGCATTATTATCTTGCCCAGCACTACTTAACCCATGGGGAGCTTGATAAAGCACACACCACTTTTGCGCAAGCCCTCAGCCTTGGGCTCTACCCAGTTACAGCGTATATTTTACTTGAATTAGTGCAATTAGGACGATTTGATAAGCAACATAATTACACCAGTAATTTGCATCACCTTTTAACGCAAACAAATAACCTGCACTTAAAAATGATCTGCTATTACGCATTAGCAAAAAGCTACGATCAACTAGATGATATTGAACAAGCAACCAATTACTATACCCTTGCAAATAAGCTACAACGCCAGCTAAGTGATTTTAATACCGATGAATTAACCGCATTTTATCAGCAAATTATTGCGCATAATCCAGCTCCCTTGTTTACGAATATAGAACAAGGATTTAAAGGCACTATTACACCGGTGTTTATAATTGGTATGCCGAGATCCGGCTCAACCTTACTTGAGCAAATTTTAGCAAGTCATAGTGAGTTTGCCAGTATTGGCGAAGATACCAGTATCAGTAATCATGTCGTGGCGTTTATTGAGCAACAAACGAAGCTTCCCTACCCTGAATGTTTAACAGCCTTAACGCCCACATTAATTGAACAAGGCCGTGCTATTTATACAAATAGGCTCAAACAAGCGAAGCCAATCCGCGCTTTTATGATCAATAAGCTACCAGCTAATTATCAATCATTAGGACTCATTAAGCGCTTATTCCCCAATGCCAAATTTATTGATTTAAAACGTGATTTTAACGCCACAGCTTGGTCTGTATTTAGTAACTACTTTGCAGAAAATGAGCCTTATTTTTGCTCAGTACCTGAGTTTAAAACTTACTATGATCTTTACCAAACACTTATGGCACATTGGCACAATGCTCTACCCAATGCGATTTTTACACTTGAGTACGAGCAATTAGTTAGCAACCCGAAAGAACAGCTCAGTCAATTGTTTGGATTTTTAGGCTGTAATTTTGAGCCCCAATGTCTGGATTTTTATAAATCTAAAAAACCAGTTTCCACACTAAGTAAACACGCAATACGCCAGCCCTTAAATAACAAGGCCGTTGAACGTTGGAAACGTTTTGAAGCCCCGTTGCGTCAATTGCTTAATACGCAGCAAACCAATTAACTAAATCGGTAAATTGATCCGCTTTTGCGTTAGGATGAGTCAGCATATTAATGTGATCATAATCAAATTGATGGCCGTGCTTACGCCCATAAATACGTAAGTCTTGCACGCCTTTACCTGACTCATCAATGAACTTTTGAATGTCAATGGGTTGAGCAAGCGCCTTATCTTTAACACCTGCAATATGCAGTGTCGGTGGCAAGTGCATCTCACTCACAGCCGCGCCGTAATCAAAGCCATCATCAGAGTCAATCCACGGTTTTTTCTTTGCCCATTGCATACTTTGATAATGCGATTTTTTAGTCTCATCATCACTGCCCCATTTAAGTTTTTTAGCCGGTAAGTAGCCATGCTTGTTAGCTAAAATTGGCGCTAAAAAATACCAAATAACATTCCCTTGAAAGTACTTTTTAGGGTGATGATTATACAATGAGCGTTTAGTACCAAAATACGCACACGCTTTAACATCCGCAATATAGTGCGGAAATCGAGCAAATACGCTGTTCATCAATACGCCTCCCCACGAATGAGCAACCCAATATGCAGGTGGCTTGCCTTCTAGTTCAGCTATTTTATCTATGAAAGCGGGTATATCCTCGGTAATCGCCTCTGTTTGACCATAATGCGCATGCTTTGAAATACCCGGTTTACTTTCGCCTCGACCACGTAAGTCAGCCACATAACAAACATACCCTTGCTCAGCTAAAAATGGAGCCAATCCTTTATTACTATGTGTATAAAAAATTTTGCCATTTTCAACTGCACCATGCACAAATAACACTGCAGGGCCTTGGCTATTTGGGTTATATATACGTCGTAAATGCAACGTTTGTTGGTCGGCTAATTTAATAAAAACCGACTCTTGTTTAATTGTCATCAAATTACCTATTATTATTTTTAAAGCCCAACTCATCCTACCAGTAAATACACGCTAATATAAGCATGTATACCAAATGACCTCAAGATGCGAACGTCATTGGAATTAAAAGCAATTTAGACAAGGCATTGATTGTAAAGTAAGACCTTGATATTAAGTCCCCGATGAAATGATGAATTTTGTATACTGGGGCGGCTTAGGGATATTTACACCTTAAAATAAATATCTGTTAAACTAATCAACCTGTTTACTCTGCTAGCTATCAATCATGAAATCAGTGCCTAAAAAAGCCAAACTACATCCACGAAATCGCCATAACCAAGGTTACGACTTTGATCACCTTATAACGGTTGAACCTGCATTAAATGTCTTTGTTTCACTCACTCAGTATGGCGAAAAGAGTATTGATTTTAGTGATAATAAAGCAGTCAAAACCCTTAACCAAGCGCTACTAAAAGCATATTACAAGGTCGACTTTTGGGACTTCCCTGAGCATAACTTATGCCCACCAGTCCCTGGACGCGCTGATTATATCCATTACTTAGCTGATTTATTAGCCGCCGACAACCAGGGCGCGATCCCACAAGGTCGGCAAGTAAAAGCGCTTGATATTGGTACCGGCGCAAATATTATCTACCCATTACTTGCAAGCCACGAGTATAACTGGAGCATGACAGGCAGCGATATTGATCCTGCGGCTGTAAAATTAGCCAAACAAATAGTGCAGTTTAATAATCGTAAAATCACTGTGAAAGTTCAAAAACAGCCTGAGCATATTTTTCAGGGCATTATCAATGCCAAAGATTTATTTCATTTAACACTATGTAACCCACCATTTCATGCCAGCGAACAAGAAGCGAAACAAGGCAGTGATCGTAAATGGCGTAATTTGGGCAAAACCCCGACAACTAATTTAAATTTTGGTGGCCAAAATAACGAACTATGGTGTGAAGGCGGTGAAGCACAATTTATTACGACCATGATCACAGAAAGTGCTTTATTTGCAGAGCAGTGCCTATGGTTTACATCATTGGTGTCTAAAAAAGAAACTTTGGTAACACTGCAAAATGAACTCGCTAAGCACCCAGTTGCAGATGTTAAAATAATTGAAATGGCTCAAGGTCAAAAAGTAAGTCGATTTATTGCTTGGAGCTATTTTGACGAAGCAACTCGCAAAGAAATTTGCCAAGAATTTACACCCATGGAGACACCATGATCGATTTTCGTTCTGATACAGTCACAAGACCTTGCGATGCAATGCGTAACGTGATGTTCAGTGCACCTCTGGGGGATGATGTATACCCAAACCTGAGGGATCCCCACGAATATTTATTCATGTAATCCCTCAATATTGACTGTTAAATTTGAGAGTTCGGACAATACACCAATGTTGCTGATCACATCGATATTAATACCATTGCTCTGGTGTTAAAAGAGCGGGGAATTTTAATAAGCCCGAGTAAAACCTTACGTTTAGTTACGCATTTGGATATTACTCGAGCCAACATTGATACATTTATTGAGGTGATATCAAGCGTTCGAGCGCTCCATATTTAACGCTGCTTTATAATGCTTGCGGCACACTGATACATATCGGTCGTTGCCGCCTATTTCTACCTGGTTGCCATCGGCAATTGCATTGCCATCTTCGTCTGTTCTCAATACATGATTAGCTTTACGGCCGCAATGGCATACCGTTTTCAATTCAATCAGTTTATCAGCCCATGCGAGTAAATATTGAGAGCCGCTGAATAACTCGCCTCTAAAATCATTACGCAGCCCATAACACAACACAGGAATGCCCAAGTAGTCCACTACATCGGTCAGTTGCATGACTTGTTCTTTTGATAGGAATTGGCATTCATCGACAAGTATACAATGGCGCTTTTTTTCGCTGTTTAATGACTTTATTAAGTCAAATACATCTTTATTTTCATCAAAAATATGCGCTTTAGCCTCAAGCCCTATACGTGATGACACCTTACCCACACCCGCGCGATTATCTATGGCAGCCGTTAATATTACGGGCTCCATACCTCGCTCGCGGTAATTAAATGCTGATTGTAATAATGTGGTGGATTTGCCTGCATTCATCGCAGAATAATAAAAATACAGCTGAGCCATAAAAATGCCTACCAATAAAAAGTGCGCTAATGCTACATCAAATAACCCATAACATCACCCCTGACTTGGGTAACCTTCGTGTTTAAGTAACCATTGTTTACGCTCAAGCCCACCAGCGTAGCCAGTTAACTTTCCACTGGCACCAATAATTCGATGACACGGCACTATTATGCTAATAGGGTTTTTACCATTTGCAGCACCCACAGCTCGTACCGCCTTTGGGTTACCAATAGCGCGAGCTATATCGCTGTAACTTTGTACTTGCCCAAATGGCACATTTAACAATGCCTGCCATACACTTTTTTGAAAATCAGTGCCTTTGGTATCTAAGTTAATAGTGAAAGTGCGCCGCGTATCATTAAAGTACTCATCAAGCTGACTTATGCACTGATGTATATGAATATTATTTACATCTTTCAATATCTGTTCTGGGTATTCTTTTGTGGGGTAAAAGCCAACATAACTCACTCCTTGCTCAGTCGCTTGAATTATAATGTCATCGAGTGGGCTGGCGATCTTAATTTGTACAATACTCATAATAATTGCTGCCATAGTTGAAATGTTAAATATGAACGAAATGGTGCACACAGTTCATCATTAAAGGGCTTTGCTGCTGCTTGCGCTTTTTTTACTCCCAAGTCACCCGCGAGTAAAATATCAGGCTGGCTTTGCCCCCTAAGTTTTGCGTAATTGACCGTCCAGGGGCCTATACCTTTTAACCCTAACCATTCATCCAACTGTTCGCAATCAGGATTATCAGCACAAAATTGGGCTAGCGCACGTAATGCGTTTTTACGAGCCTGCGGCATTTTAAAAAAATCTAACTCACTGTTTGCAACCTCTTGCGGGTGAGGAAAATAAATACGGTCTTGCTCTTTTTCACCTAATGCTTGAACTAATTGCGCCACTAAGTTGTGTGCAGCCGTTACACTCACCTGCTGACCTAGCACAGCCCGAATGCCCGCCTCAAACGTTGACCAAATACCCGGTAATCGTAACCCTGTTGTTAATTTAATTGCGCCGTGAGTATGTGTCTCAAGGTGATCTTCAATTAATGTAGTATCCGCATCTAAATCAAGTATACGGCGTATCTGAGTTAAAATGGGGTGTAAATAACGCGGTTCATCAATATCTATTGATACTAAAAAATGATGTTTTTGTTCAATAAACTCAGCCGTAAATTGCCCTTTACAACCATGCGTATTAAAACTTCGTCCATAACTATTATCACTTAACCATTCCATAGGTGATATAAGCCTGCGCGCTAAAAACTGATGTAATGCAGCCCAATTATAGGGTGGCCTAAAAGGCAATTTGATCGTCAATGTGAGGTTACTTGGTTTATTAGTAGCGCGCATTTTACTGGGGCAAATATGCAGCTGCTGTAAAAAGGCATCATTAAAACGGCGGATACTGCTAAAGCCCGATGCAAACGCAATTTGTGATACGGGTAAATGTGTTTCTTGCAGTAATTTTTTAGCAAAATGGCATTGATTAAATAGTCGATACTGGGTGACTGAAATACCAAAATACTGCATAAATAAGCGACGTAAATAGCGGCTGCTAACACCTAACCGCGCAGCGAGTTGTTCACAGTTTTGTGGCTGGATTAAGTTTTGATCAATTAAGTATTTTGCACGTAATGCGCTGGTTTTGGTTCCTTGCCATGCGCCACTACCTGGGGCACTGTCAGGGCGACATCGTATGCAAGGCCTAAACCCTGCTTGTGCAGCACTATGCGCATATTGATAGTACTGAACATTGTGTTCTTTGGCCGTGGGGGCGGGACAAATTGGTCTGCAATAAATACCGGTACTTTTTACCGCAATAAAAAATACGCCGTCAAAGCGATGATCGCGACTTTGACGGGCACGTTGCCAATGGCTATTATCCATGGAGCTCTCATAACTAACTTTATCTATCAATTAGATTACGTGAAAAACCATACATTACTAGCCATTTTCGGCACTCAATAAAATGTTATGAAATAGCGTCTAGATAACGTCGTTCCACTTCATTCCAATTAATCACATTATAAAAAGCGGCGATGTATTCTGGGCGGCGATTTTGGTATTTCAAGTAGTATGCATGTTCCCATACGTCTAAACCAAGAATAGGTGTATTACCATGCATTAAAGGGCTGTCTTGGTTTAAGCTGCTTTCCACGATTAACGTTTTATCTGCAGTCACACTCAACCATGCCCAACCACTGCCAAAACGACTGACTGCCGCAGCGGTAAATGCCTCTTTAAAGCTGTCAAAGCCTGCAAGCTGCTCAGTGATAGCATCAAATAAAGTACCTGTGGGCTCTCCCCCACCATTTGGACTCATAACAGTCCAAAATAACGAGTGGTTTGCGTGACCGCCACCATGCTCTTGCACAACCTTATTTAATGGGCTTGCTATTGTATCAATATTACGTAATAGCTCATGTACATCCGTATTAGCATACTCAGTATTTTCTAATGCAGCATTGGCTTTATTAATATAAGTTTGATGATGTAATGTGTGGTGAATCTCCATAGTTTTTGCATCTAAGTGCGGCTCTAATGCATCATATTCGTAAGGTAACGCGGGTAATATAAACGCCATAATTGCTCCTTTGGGCTTGCGTAACGTGATCAATGTACTGTGGCAGTATGATCCGGGGTATAACTTAAAGTGTGGTTAATTTTTTCAATTAGTTGCGGGCAGTGGCTGTGGCTTTTTGCAAATTGCACAAGCTCTGTATACGTTTTGTGATGATGATGAGCAACCACGGTGCGTATGGTATTACAAGGGTGCTCAATTAAATGACTCAGTGTTATATGAACATCACATAACCACTGGCAAGCTTGATCTGATTGGCTCATCGCTCGATAAGTGTCAGCTAAATTATGTGCCGCCACAACCAGCGCTGGGCAACAATGCTCTATGGCTGCAATGACTGACTGGCACGTTTGTGCTTGACTAAACTGGCTTAATAAGTGAGATGCTAAAGTATGTGCGGTGGTGTATTTATCGCGCGCTTCCAACAAGGCACCACGTTCAAACGCATAATTACCCGCCATTATATTAGATTGCCAAGGGCTGAGTGCTTGATCTACCTGTGGAAGTTCGGCTTTATTACTAAGCTGGGGATGTGCCATAAAAATCACCTGCGCAAAATTAAATGATGTGCATAATCTACACACCATCACAACTTAATACAAATGATTTTTATTTATATTGCTATTTATTTTCTGCGAAATCTATTAATGCTTGACCAGTTAAACGATAAATTATCCACTCATTTTGAGGCTCAGCGCCCATGCTATTATAAAAATCAATAGCTGGCTTATTCCAATCAAGAACCACCCATTCAAAACGGCCACACTCTTTTGCTATGGCTTGGCGTGCAAGATGTTGCATAATGAGTTTACCCGCTCCTTTACCGCGGCTATCGGGGCTCACATACAAATCTTCTAAATAAAGGCCATTTTTGCCAAGCCACGTGGAATAATTATAAAAGTAAACAGCAAAGCCAATCGGTTCATCGCCATCTAAACAAATAACGCTATGGGCTGTTGCGCCATCACTGAATAATGTTTTTAAAATAGCGTGTTCATCTGTTTTAACTGCATCAGGCTCTTTCTCATAAATTGCCAGTTCGGTAATAAAATGCAAAATAGTCGCAGCGTCGCTTGGTAACGCATCGCGTAATATTATCGATGTAGAATTAGTCATGTACTGAGGTCACCTTTGTATGTGAGTATCTGTTGGAATAAAAAGCTCAATGATATTGTTCAAGCTTTTCTTTGAGGGTTTGTAACTGAATCGGCTTGGTAAGATAATCATCCATACCCGACGCTAAGCACAACTCTTTATCTTCATCCATTGCATTAGCAGTTAATGCAATAATAGTGATTTCTTGATGCTTTGTACCTGCATTTCCTTGGCGTATTGAACGTGTTGCATCAAAGCCATCCATAATCGGCATTTGACAATCCATAAGCACCAAATCAAAAAAGTGTGCGGGCTTTTGTGCCAAAATATCAACCGCTTCTTGGCCATTTTCAGCCAACGTTACCTGATAATTTAATTTACTCAACATAAGTTGAGACACTTTTTGATTGATCAAATTATCTTCAACTAACAATAAATGATGTGTTGGATCCTGTTTAGTGTTGCGCAATGAAGAAATATAACCCGAGGTTATCATTGGTAAATCAAGTGCTTTATCTTTATCAGTGATCACTGCCATTGCAGAAATTAAATCGGCCGTGGTGATTGGCTTTGGAAAATACGCTTGGAAACCAGCATCACTATAGCGCTGCGCGCCTTCTAATCCTGCAATACTCGTCATCATAACTAAAGGCATGGCTTTAAAATGCTCGTTTGCTTTTAACAATCGGCACAATTGGATCCCATCCATTTTAGGCATTTGCATATCCAGTACTGCGATATCATACAAGGGATCTTTATTATCAATACACGTTTGGCACATAGCCAAAGCCTGTTCAGCATCGCAAGCTAAGGCAACCGATGCCCCCCAGTGGGCCAATTGTTGACTAATTACCAACCGGTTTGTTTCATTATCATCCACAACCAGAACACGTAATTTATGCATATCGATTGTTGGAATACTGCGTTCTTGTTCGGTGCCTAACTCTAGCATAACTGTCGCCGTAAATTCACAGCCATTGCCAACTTCACTGTACAAGGTAACAGCCCCGCCCATCAACTCACATAACTGTTTGCATATGGCTAAACCTAAACCTGAGCCGCCGTATTCACGCGTAGTCGAGGCATCCACTTGTGAAAATGGGCTAAACAAACTTTGCTGCTTGGCAAGCGGTATACCAATACCCGAGTCTTTGACCTTGATGCTCAATTGGTACTGTTGATCAATGTTTTGCACAGCTGCAGTGATAACAACTTCCCCTTGAGAAGTGAATTTTACTGCGTTGCTAAGTAAGTTTGTCAACACTTGGCGTATTCGCCCAGGGTCACCTTTGAACTGAGATGGCACTAAAGCGACTAAATCGAGAATAATCTCTATTTGTTTTTCTTGCGCCTTAAGCGCCTGCGACTCAGCTACCTCACCAATCAAGTCTCTGGCATTGAAATTAATTGATTCTAAATCAATTTTACCTGCTTCGACTTTTGAAAAATCTAAAATATCATTGATCACGGACAAAAGTGAATGCGCACTATTTTTAGCAATCCCCACTTTAGTTTCAACGGGTTTGGTTAATGGTTCAAGTTCTATTAGCTCTAACATACCCAGTACACCATTCATTGGCGTACGTATTTCATGACTCATAGTTGCTAAAAACTGACTTTTAGCAAGTGCAGCATCATTTGCTTTGGCAAGTGCAACTTTTAATTCTTCCGCTGTTTTCTTACGACTTTGCGACATCAAAACACTGCCAACCAATGTAGCTAAAGAACGCAAATAAGTTTCTTCATTTTGGCTCCAATTATGCTGTTCTCCAACACTCTCAGCACACAAGACACCTAAAATCCCTTCACCTGTTGAGATCACTGCATCCAACATTGATTTGATATTCAACGGCCTTGAATAATCTTTTACAAAATCTAATGATGCGTGGTGAGTGTCCACATTATCTATTGCGACTAAGCCATTTTCAAATATCGCTTTAAAATAATCAGGGTACGCTGTGATATCTAAACACAAAGTATCTTGCGAAAAGCCAGAGCCATCAACATAGAGACTGACGCAATGCATTTTATTAGTACCACGCTCTAATATCCATACAGATGCACGCTGCACGTTAAGTACATCACACATAGATTGTGCGACTAAATCTTTAACCGCGCTAAAATCACCCGCTAATACGTCAGGAGAAACCGTTATACTTGCTAAATTAGTATTATATTGGTTGGTTTTTTCACTTTCTAACTCTAATCGTTTGTAGGTATCTATATTTTGAAAAGAACCATAAACACGAACACAGCGTTCATCTTTTAATTCAACTTGCCCTATCGATTTAACCCAACGCTCTTTACCTGTTTGTGTAATGATGATCAGTTCAACATCCCAACTATCGCCGCGAATAACCGCATTTTCGAACAGTTCACTAATTTTGTCTCGGTGTTCGCCTTCCTTATAAAAGTCTAGTGCCTGGGTTATGACTGGCTCAAAATCATCACTTACTTCGTGAATAGCTTTGACTTCTTCAGACCAATAAATCGTATTCGCTTCTAAGTCGACTTCCCATGCACCAATTTGCCCTTGCTTACTCATTGTTTCGAGTAAACTTTGCTGACGATATAATTGCAATTGAGTATTGTAGCGCTCAGTTATATCTAAAATAAAACCGTCTAGATAAAGTACATTCCCTTGTGAATCATATACTCCTTGACCTTTTTCATGTACCCAATGGACGTTACCATCTAGTGCAATCAGCCTATATTCCACAGACCAAGGCAGTTTGAGTGCAACCTGTTCATTTATTACTGTTTCAATGTGTTGAACATCGTCAGGGTGCACTATTTGTGCAAAACTTAATTGGTAGTTATCTACAATATCAAAAGGCTCATAGCCGGTAATCGCTTTAGTCTGGTCGCTCATATATAGCATTGTCCATTGCTTATCATGTTTACATCGATAAACAATGCCTGGAATATTGCCCACCAAAGACGCAAATCTATCGCGACTTTGCTGAAGTTGATATTCAGTTTCCTTGTGTGCCGTAATATCTAAGTGAGTGCCAATCATACGTTTTGGTGTGCCGTCGCTATTCCATTCAACAACACGGCCTGTATCTAAAATCCAAACCCATTGACCATTTTTGTGCTTCATACGTGATTCGGCAACATAGTTGTCAGATTGACCACAAAAGTGCTCAGTTAGTTTTTTCTCTGATACGATAGCATCATCTGGGTGAACATTATCTAGCCAAGTATTAATCGTCGTTGGTTCAAGCTCTTTTAAATCATAACCAATTATTTCAGCCCAACGATTGTTAAAGTAAACCTTACTTGTATCAATGTACCAATCCCATACACCCACTGCGGTACTATCTAGTACCAACTCTAGTTGTGTTTTATGCTGCTCTAACTCCATTTCTTGAAGTTTTAAGCTTGTGATATCAGTACGAATAGCGATATAACTTTGCGGTTTGCCTTGTTCATTTAAAAATGGCGCTATTGTTGTATCTAACCAATATAACGCGCCACTTTTATTACGGTTACAAATCTGCGCATGCCAAACATTACCCTTTTCCAACGTGTTGTACATATTTTCAAAGAAACTTCTTGAGTGAGTTCCTGAATTCAATATTCGATGATTTTGGCCCAGTAATTCAGCTTCTTCATAGCCACTTATTTCGCAAAACTTTTTATTAACAAAAGAAATAGTCCCTTTTATATCTGTCACGGCCACAATCGCATGCTCATCTAATGCACTTTTTTGTTCCGCTAATTCTTTTAAGGCAAGCTGTAATGCAGCACTTTGCTCTTGTAATCGTGTTTGATGCTGCGCCTTTACCGTTATCAGTTGCTCTAAATCAATGGATAATTGGTTTAATTCACTAGAGTTATTGAGGATCGGAATATTTTCTCTAAGTCCCTGCGTCACTTGCGTTGTTGCATTCGCCAGTACTATTAATGGGTTTGATAGGCGTCGACCAAACCACCATGAAAGCATCAAAATAACCAGTAATGCAAAACCATTTAACCATACTGCAAGCTTTTTATATTCAGTAGCACCTTCAAGCATCACTGCAGCGGGTTTTTCTACCACGAGTTGCCAACCTGTGGCGTTTAAAAAGTCTAAATCACTTAAAATGGCGTAATATTTTGCACCATCCGTTTTGGTATAACTAAACACCTTGTCTAATGGTTGCTCATCAGTCAAATTTTCAGTAAAGCTCAGCCCGCCATCAGTATCAGTGTTTTGAACCAATTCACCATTTTTAATAATATAAAATGTAAGCTTTTCGTTTATATCATGTATATGCGCTAAGTTTTTAAGTAGGCCTTGGAAGTTAACGTCAACAAGAACAATCGATTTTAAACGTTGATCCCCTTCACCCATTGGCAAAGCAATAAAGTGATTATGGGCTTTTTCACCTAACACAGACACAAACACACTCGGTTTACCTTGTTCAATTTGAGCCAACATAGGAATGAGTTGATCTTGATGCAAATGAGAAAATAAACCATCTGTGACAGGGATTGAGGTATTAATAGGGTTTGCGAGTATATGAATTTGATTTACAAAATCATAGCGCCCTACAAATTCGTTAACTAATAATTGTTTTTGAAGTGGGCTGTGACGTAATTGTTCGTTTAATAAATATAAATCTTTTATATGATCTGCAAACCAAATATCTGCAAATTGTTTACCAATACTACTTAGCTCTCTGAGCTCTATGCGGGCACTTTTATCCAGAGAATTAGTAACGTGTATAAAGCTGAACCACGAAAGCAAACATAAAGGTGCTAAAGAGATTATAATAAAAGTAACAATCAACTTACTTCGGATTGACTGCACTTTACTATCTAACACACTTTTTTTCATTGCTTTCCCTATCCCAACCTTCGGTTTTAACTCAACTTTTATTATTAATATATTAAGGCATTAAATACTACAAGACGCAAGCTTATACGTGTCATGAATAGGCTTAATATACAAAAACTCATTAATTATTTTTACTTTAGCTGGGCGATACAGGCAAAATACTTACAAGCTATGATTGCTATAAAGAGCAAGCTAACAACGCAGGGGTATGTAACTTTAAGTATAAATTTAACATTGGTGGCCTGGGTATACGAACACTATGGTCGTTAATGGCATTAACGCCTGTATTTTTTACTATCAACGATCTTTACTTTTTGGCACAAAAGGTACACTAAGCACTTTTGATGGACTAAATACCCCGCAAACTTTATTTTTCCGATAATCGCTTTTACACTTATTAATCAACAAGTGTAAAAGGACTGCACGATGAAGTTTGTATTGTCTATTTTAATAATAAACCACCTCTGCTTTTTGGGCTTTGAATACGCAATAACTTCAATGCTAAATGATCAAATAAGCGCATCGAGCTACGCTAAACTTTATGTCATTTTAGTTTTTCCTGTTCAATTATTACTAGAACTTACATTTTTTATCGCCATGCTCTATCAAGCCTTCATTGTTTTTAAGTGGCGAGCAAATGGCACATTATGGATTGGGTTTATAGCGACTTTTTTAATGGTCATCTTTTAGCGTGTCACTGTTGGCCTCACTTAAAAGAGAAATGCAAATACAAAACTGTTCATAAACCAACCATTAACGCAAATTTAAACGAGAATCAAACTCAATATTAACCATATGATTTAAAAGGAAAATACTTGCATTTATGTCGATATAGACTAAACTTGTCACAATTATGATTTAAAGGTACGCCATTATGAAAGGTAATCAAAAAGTTATCGACAGCTTCAATAGGTTGTTAGCAAATGAACTTGCTGCAATCGATCAGTATTTTATCCACTCTCGTATGTATGATGATTGGGGCCTAGATAAACTTTATGTACGCCTGAATCACGAAATGGAAGAAGAGAAAGACCACGCTGATTGGCTAATCAAACGTATTTTGTTCCTAGAGGGTGTACCAAATATGACTAAACGTCGTGATCTTATTATTGGTCATGATGTAAAATCTATGATGCAAAATGATCTAACACTTGAACTCGAAGTAGTTGCCTGTGTTAAAGATGTTATTGCAACATGTGAAGAAGAAAAAGATTACCAATCACGTGAAATACTTGAAAAGCTATTGTTTGATACTGAAGAAGATCACGTTTACTGGCTTGAACAACAACTTGGTTTGATTGATAAAATTGGTAGCCAAAACTATCACCAATCACAAATGGGCGAATAGGAGCTAAAATATGAAAGGTGATAAAGACGTTCTTATTGCATTAAATAAGATACTAGCCAATGAGCTTGTGGCAATAAATCAGTATTTTTTACATGCACGTATGTTTAAAGATTTTGGTTTTAGTGTGCTGGACAAAGCAGACTACAAAACTTCAATTCAAAAAATGAAAAATGCAGACCGTTTAATTGAGCGTATCTTATTTTTAGAAGGCTTACCAAATCTACAGGATTTAGGTCGTTTACGTATTGGTGAAAATAGCGAAGAAATGATTGCAGCCAATATGAGTTTTGAACTTGATTCACTTGTTGATTTAAAAGAAGCGATTAAACTTGCTGAAAGTAAAAAAGATTATATTAGCCGCGAAGCGCTAGATAATATTTTAACTGAACAAGAAGAGCAAATTGACTGGTTAGAAACACAACAGCTGCTGATTAAGAGCGCAGGCATTGAAAACTACTTACAGTCGCAGATGTAACATTATCTGACACTAAAAAAAGCAGCCTTGGCTGCTTTTTTTATATGTACTTTAATCGAAACAATATTAAGCAACTTGGTCGGTGATATCAGCTATTTGAATCAATTTGCGATTGAGAATTTTTTTTGTACAACCACAGCATTTTCCACATTGGCTGCCAACGTTCAGCTCCTTACTTAGCTCTCGCATCGTAGTCGCGCCTTCGTCAATTGCTTGTTCAATTTTTTTATCTGTCACACCATGACATAAACAGATATACATGAATACAAACCACTCTCAATAACATTTAGTAAATACATATTAATCTAAACGAAAATAGTTATCAATATTTATTTGTACAATTTTTTTACTATTTATTGCTTCTTTTGCAAGGTGTTGATTTTTAAAAGCAGACGATATTTAGTCTCCATTAATGATAGGAAATTTATAATGTTCTACTAATTCTGATGTGACTGCTACAAGGGCGCTAACAACATGCTAATAGCTAACTTCTTCACTTTAACGACAAGAGCGAGCCTACTAAAAATATCAATAACGATTAAGTTGTGATTTACAATTACCGCAAATAGCGATTGTAATGAGTAACAGCGATCTTCAAAGAAGATTAGTGGATAAGACTTATAAAGTTCAACACAAAAAATTATGGATCTACGCAAATATTTATACGCAAAGGCCCTATCTACAGTGACTAGTGTGCATTAACGCTAACTCTTCTGTTATTTTGATTACACGTTAACTAATACAGTAACAGCCCTTTGCATCTGAAATAACTAATTCACTATTAAAACCTGCGAGTAAGTTTGATATCACTAACTCAACAAAGCTATCAGATGCCGAGCATGCGAGCCCTTCTGAGAGTTTTTTCGAATTATTTCACTATTTTAAGGATCTTTTTAAAAAGTGGCGTTGCTGCAACTTCTGTCCACTGAAAAATAACACTCTCAGCACAACTGATCACAGCCCCTGCTTGGCGCAATTGTTCTACAGCCAAATCGCGATGTAAATCATTTCGCGAGCTCACACCGTCTAATAGTATAAAAATATCAAAACCATGCGCGATTAAATCCAAACACGTTTGCAATACGCATACATGAGCCTCCATACCTACTACAATAATTTGTGGGCGATTATATTTTTTCATTAAAGGAATGAAATTAGGCTCCAAACACGCACTAAAATGACTTTTATCAAAATAGTTACCATTGGGTGCGAGTGCTTTTAATTGTTGCTCGGTATCACCTAGACCTTGTTTATATTGTTGTGTAAACACGATAGGAATCGAATGCAATTGTGCTGCCTGTATTAATTGGCTGGTAACGTCTACCACAGTTTGATAATGCAACATTGCGGGGCGCAGTTTTTCTTGAATATCCACTACTAAGAGAACACTTTGAGACGCTTGTACATTGTAGAAATGACGCATAATACACTCCTTATTTTATTGGGGCCAAACTTAATCATAACCCTTTTATCATTTATCGCTAATTCTTTAATTAAACTATAAATTCTTATGCTATATTTAGCATTCTACTAACATAATTTTAGCTTCATTATTGGGATAGCCTTATAAGTGCGTTTGCATATTGTTGTTTTCATTTTATTCGCCTTACTCTGCATTTTATACAGCACTACTTCACATGCTCAAAATTATGCGCTACAACTGCAACGTCTCTCCCCTGATGAGGGTTTATCTCAAGGTTACGTCACCAACACATTACAAGATCATCTTGGCTTTGTTTGGATTGGTACAAAACAAGGACTCAACCGTTTCGATGGATATCAGGTAAAAACATTCACGGGTGAGCAAGGATTAGACCAAGCATCGATTTTATTCCTATTTGCCACCGAAAGTGATGAGATTTTTGTCTCAACAGAATATTCAGGGGCTTTTCTTATTAACCCGGTAACACTCGTCACCAGAAAGGTTTATTCAGGAAAACTAAGTGAAGAAGATAAACGTTACTCTCCTATTAATGCGGTTAAACAAAGAGGGACTCTTTTTTATTACGCTATCAATGACCACGTTTATACGTTTGATAGTAAACACAGCACCTTCACACATACATTTTCAATAAATAAACCTGAACACCTTGTTCGTGCATTAACTATTCATAATAACTTTATTTACATAGCAACTAGCAATGGCTTGTATTCTAAATCTTTGATTGATGATCACATCACCAAAATCCCACTGCTGAGCAAAGACAAACTAAATGAAGATAATAATAATATAAAGTTCTTACATGTAGACCCTCAATTAGGTTTGATGGTTGGTACTGTTGAAGGCTTTTATAGCATTTCACTCGATAAAAATAGCCAGTTCGACTTTGCAAATATAAAAACGCTAATACCGCATCACAATATTTGGGATTATATAAATACACCCTTTGGTGAGTTTGTTGTCACTCAAGATGGCTTATATCAATATGACCGTCACACTAATCAAAGCTTATTTATACTGCGGTTCGATCAAAGTAAATTTAACATGACCGATAATACTATTTTAGATGTCATGGTAGATAAAACAGGATTAATGTGGCTTGCATCTCGCTCACAAGGTGTTTTTACGTGGTCAACGTTTGCTCGTCGTTTTAATAACATCGAAATTACAAGTCGAGATAAATTACATAGTAATGTCGTATTATCTGTTTTTCAAGATGACACTAATGCACTTTGGCTAGGTACTAATAACGGTTTAACACGCATTAATGAAAAAGCGGGTATTACCAAAACTTACCTAGCAACAGCAGATACAAAAGCATTTTATGGACAATATAGCGTATATGGCATTGCCCCTGCCGAGCTAAACGAACCAAACAGATTTTTATGGCTATTGCTTTATAATGGCCTAGCTTTGTTTGATAAACAAACAGAACAACTGCTTCCAACTCCAATGCAAGGGATCACCCAGAATATTTTGACCGAAGGACCAACATATGGTTACTACCAAATTCAAACAGATACATTTGCATTTTTTAGCGAAAAAGATTTTTATATTTACGATGGTAAAACAGGTAACACACGCCCCATTAGGGGCCTCAAGGAGCAACTTGATCCTATTAACGTGCATAGATTTTTAAAACCTCTTAATACCTATCCTGATGATCATCTCATAAGCGTCTCTGGTGCACTTTATCGTTATAATGAAAAGCGTGAAAGGTTAACTTTACTCTACGAAGTTAAAAATTATAATCCGCTGTCCTATATTACGATAGATGATTGGGTACTGGACTATAACAATATCCTTTGGCTTGCTTCTTCTCAAGAAGGCTTGATAGGCTTAGATGCTAATACCTATGAAGAAAAATACAGAGTCAATCTCGCCAGCGGTCTAAAAACAAAATCGATCTTCGCTTTACAGATAGATCCTTTTGGTTTTTTATGGGTAAGTAGTCAAAATGGCTTGTACCGACTCAATTTAAGTTCAATGCAAATTGATACTTACACTGTTAGTGATGGTTTAACCGTTAATGAATTCAATGTTGATTCACATACTCAGTTAAGTGATGGGAGACTGGCATTTGGCACAACGTTAGGGTTGTTAACTTTAGCCCCGCAAGATTTTTTATCTGTACCAAGTGACCAACAAAATATTACAACCGAAATTACTGATATATCGTTATTTTCTCGTCCACTCGACTACCACCCATTAAAATATAGTGAACAACCTCTTCAGTTAAACTCCGAAGATATGGGTTTAGAAGTCAGTTTTTCGAATTTTAATTTTCAGCATATAGACAAAACACACTATAAAGTGTCTTTACAAGGCCCAAGCCCTTTTAGTTATGAAAAAATAAAAAATAATAATGTTTTTTTTACTAAACTCCCTCCTGGCGATTATCAATTATCCATTGCCGCATACCATATACATGGTTCTGGAATGGGTAAAACCCGAACTCTGGATTTTAGTATTGCATACGCACCGTGGCGCTCTCCTCTTGCAATCAGTCTTTATTTTATTATTGGACTCTTTATATTATTTATTATTTTTTGGCAATATAGATCACGGCAACAAACGATAAAACTAGCTCACGATAAAATACTCGACTCGCAACAGCAAACTGAGCTTGCGTTATCTAGCAGTAAAAGTGGCGTGTGGGAAGTAAACTTTTTAACGCGCAGCGCCTCTCAGCACCGAGTAAAGCACGAGCTAGGGTATGAAACCCTGCCCCATACACACAGTTTTGAACAATTTACTGCGTTAATTCACCCTGATGACAAGCGCCAGTTAAGCTTGGATTGGGCTGCATTCCTAGAACAAAAAAATCAGCAACAATGGCAAGCGACATACCGTTTAAAGCACGCATTAGGCCACTGGCTGTGGTATCAAGATATTGGGGAAGTCATTGAAACCGATGAAAATAAAAAACCAATTCGTGTATCGGGTATATATACAAATATCACAGAAAGTCGTGCAACAGCGCAGCAAGCAGCGGTTTTAGGTGAAGCATTTAGTCAAATAAATGATTGGTTGTTAATCTTAGATCATCAATTACTTCCCTTTTCTGTTAATAACAGTTTTGCAGATGCTTTTTCTGTTGACTCAAGCCCCGCCACTTTAAATTTAAAAGGGTTTTTAGCTGCGTTAGGCAAACAACAATACGCCGATTACATTAAGATACTAAATTCACTAAAACCCCGACAAAACTGGCGTGGTGATGCATACATAAAAACCAGAACAAACCCATCGCACCCAATTCACATTAGTATTACTGCTGTTGCTAAAGACAGTGACTTCGTCAGTTATTATGTCGTGGTTATATCTGATCTAACTGAGCAAAAAAGAGCAGAAAACGAACTTAGGTACTTAGCTAATTACGATCCATTAACTAAGCTCCCTAACCGCACACTGATGTATCAAAAAATCAATCGGGCAATAAAAGATGCCGATAAGCGTCAAACTTTATCAGCATTGTTATTTATAGATTTAGACAAATTTAAACCTGTAAATGACTCATTTGGTCACGCGGTAGGCGATCAGCTACTATGCGATATTACGCAAAGAGTCAATGCGATGTTAGATAGCGATGGAGTTTTAGGCCGTCAAAGTGGTGATGAATTTTTGCTCTTAGTAAATAACCTCAACTCACCTCAGGCACTTAGCGCACAAGTCAAAGCACTTACTATCGAACTCGCTAAAAGGGTTGTTATTGATGATTTTGCCATTAACATATCAGCAAGTATCGGTGTTGCTCTTTATCCATTTGATGCAAAAACCGCAGATCAATTGATCCGACATGCTGACATCGCAATGATGCATGCTAAACAATCTGGGCGTAATGGGTTTAAGTTTTTTACTGAGCAAATGAATGACCAAATTACACAAAAACTCTTGTTAGAAAATGCATTAAAGGATGCATTTAAAGATGATCTACTTTTCAATAACTATCAGCCAATTGTGAATGTAAAAAGTAAAAAAATCAAAGGTGTGGAGCTACTGATGCGCTGGCAACATGAAGGCCAGTTTATCTCCCCAGCTAAATTTATCCCTATTGCAGAAGAAACAGGCCTAATTGATGTACTGACCGAACAAGCACTTTCCCGTGCACTTAAAGAGTTAGCGCCTTTGTTACGTGCTAACCCACGTTTTTATTTATCTCTGAATTTATCGCCAGTACATATACTAAAATCCAACTTAACAGAGCGCTTATTGTTCATTCTCACTCAACACCATATAAAGCCTGTACAACTGCGTTTAGAAATTACTGAAAACACGCTACTTGATGATAAAAATAAAGCAGCAAAGCAGCTACAAACACTCAGAAATGCAGGATTTAAATTATTACTCGATGATTTTGGTACTGGTTATTCGTCTTTGACCTACTTAAATCAATTTCCAATCGACGTGATAAAAATCGATCAAAGTTTTGTTCGTAAAATCGGTCAAGACAGTGGTAATGAATCAATATTAAAGACCATTCATACACTTGCTGAAAACCTTAACCTTTATTGTATTGCTGAAGGCGTTGAGACAATCGAACAAATACGCTTTTTAAACCGCATTGGTTGTTATGATTTACAAGGGTATTATTTTGCACGGCCAATTACCGCTGATAAGTTATTAAGTGATGACTACATTAATAACGTGATTGATAAACTACAAAGCATTTAAAAAAGAAGCGAATGCTTCTGAAATAAAATAGCCTAAAATTTAAGGTTTACAACTAGAGCGTGTTGACCTTTGTGGATTGAAATTCGTTCAATCTAGGGGCGATTTTATCGCGGCGCGAGGTTTGTAGCCTAGCGGGCTCGATAACTGCTCCTGCGTTATCGCCTATTTATGGGGAACAACCACACTACATAGGCGCTGTCTTGCCTAAATACCAAATAGACTGCTGCAAAATCAATCACGAAAGGTCAACACGCCCTAGTATTAATAACGTCTAATCGCGGTTAGTAAATTACCGAAAATGATCATGATTTTAGCTTTCCGACCCATTTATTTAAACACTTATAAAGTAATATTCTATCAACTGGCTTAGCAATAAAATCATTCATGCCTACCTGCAAACACCGTTTTTGATCATCTTCAAACGCATTTGCTGTAATCGCAATAATAATTACATCAGCATACTTTTCAGGGTGAGTTCGTATCGCACGCGTACACTGAAAACCGTCCATATTAGGCATCTGACAGTCCATTAAAATAATGTCAGCTTTCATGGTCTCTAAACACACAAGTGCTTTTTCGCCATCGCTCGCTATATGTAATGAGCACCCAGTGTCTCCAACCATTTTTGAAATAACCATCTGATTAATTGGATTATCTTCAACAAGCAGTACATTAAAATCAGATAAATCAGGCACAGGTTGCTCATTATTAACCGGCTCAGATAATTGCGCGACTTTCACCGGCACAGCGATTGTAAAGCAACTTCCCTCACCTTCTTTGCTTTTTAGTTTTAAATTGCCGCCCATTAATTCTACGATTCGCTTACAAATAGCCAGCCCCAGCCCAGTGCCACCATATTGCCGTGTGGTTGATATATCGGCCTGCGTAAACTCTTTAAATAGCTGACTTTGTTGTTTTTCCGAAATACCAATTCCCGTATCACTAATTGACAACGATAACGTGCCGTCAAAATATGAAACTGACATTTCAATTTTACCGCTTTTAGTAAATTTACCTGCATTATTAAGCACGTTGTTCACAATTTGACTTAACCTAAGAGGATCGAGCTCCATAACTTGAGGTACATTGGCAGAAATCTCTAATGTAAAAGCAACGCCTTTTTGCAGTCCTGTATTGGTAAATACTAATGTCAGTTGATTTAACAATTGATGTAAATCGACTGATCTTGTATCGAGTTTCAGTGCGCCAGCTTCAATTTTAGAAAAATCTAAAATATCATTTAGGATCAGTAAAAGATTGTTTGCGCTTTGTTGAATCATTTGAAGGTGCTCACTACCTTCTTGGTTTATTGCTTTATTTTTAAGTAATATATCTGTTAGGCCAATAATACCATTAAGTGGTGTGCGTATTTCATGGCTCATATTTGCTAAAAATTGCGATTTAGCCTGACTTGCTTTATTCGCCAGCGCAACCGCTTTAATCAACTCATCTGTTTTTTCGTTTACTTGAAATTCCAAGCTCACATTAAAGTTTTTTAAACGCTGATTTAGTGCTTCATTTTCATTATTTACTTGCTCTAAATCTCTAAAATTTGACGTCAAATTAAATGCAAGTGTTGCAAATTGACGCTGTAAACTAAACACTTCAAGCCATGAATTATAAGGATTATCGATGGTTGTTGCCGTTGCCGTGGGCTCAAACTCATCTATTTGGGCTGATAACTGCTTTATTGGCCTCACTAGCCAACGGCTCAATTGAGTTATAAAAATGCTGATCAAAGCAATCACAACTAATGCTAAAAATAAAGACTGTCCCCATGCGCTTGCTGCAACTAAATTTGCATATTTTCGCTTCAATAATGTTGCAACATACCAGCCTTGCTGCTCCGATAGATAAGATTGCACATAATACTGCTCTCCATCAAGTTCTGTTACCATCACACCACGTTCGTCACCACGTAAAGCATCTAGTTGTATTGAGCTTAATTGATTCAATACCGGATAGTGATCGCCTAATGTGCTAAATACAACTTGTTTACTCGCATCTAAAACAATCAACTCACCGTCGTTTTCAAATATTATGGGTCTAAAGCGAAAGAAAAAATCAAAAACAAGTGAGCCTTCAACAATACCTTGAAACTCGCTATTTTTGTAAATAGGAGCAGACACACCAACAATAGGCACATTGCCTAATCCCCTACTTTTAAATATATTTGAAATATACCCTTTAGGTGAGTCTTTGCCTTTTATATAGTAATCGCGGTCGGCAATAGAGGGGGCATCATCTTTTAAGCTTTCTTTTAAACTCATTGGATTAAAAATACGTGCAATAGCCTTATTATCACTCACAATAGAAGAACGTAAGTTTGGGTACAGCCCCATTAAATGCTTCAGCGCAAGCTCCTCATCAATTCCTTGCTCAATTGCTTTTGCGGTAAGCACTACGCCTCGACGATAGTCATTCAGATACAAATCGATTTTGGCCGCAATATCTTTCGACTTTTCTCCTAATTGCGATTTAACTTCATATTCAATACGCGAGTAGTGATTATTCGTAAGCACGATAGTTGTTAAAATCACCACCAATATAATAAGTAAGCTAACGATATAATTAAGAATTTTGTACAGGGATAGGTCGCGGGTTTGCCAAGATTTTTTTAAAAAGAAGAAGCTAAGTAAATCAATCACACTTAAAACAATGGCAGCATTTAAAAAATATTTAACTAAAGCTGTGGCAATTTCTAAGGCTGGGAGCTTCACAAAAAAATAGCCAAAAACAGCTAAAAGGGGTGTACCTATTAGTAACCAGTATACAAGGCCCCTAACAAATAAAGGTTTAGCGCTGCGACAACAAAAAAAGTAAAGCCATATTACCTCGCCAGTAAAGACAAGTGATGGCCAACAGTGCCCCCAACGATAAAATATAAATGCGGCACTAAATACACATGTGAGCAAGGCATAACGTAAGCCAAAGCACAATAATGTAAGAACAACAAAAAATTGACCAAATAAAAATTCAGAGCTGTCTAAAAACCAAAAAGGTAATAAGTTAACAGCCCCTGCAAGTAAACCCAGTACTACTGAACAACTAAAAGCAAAATATCGTTGCTGAAAAATCGGCAAAGGCTTACCCTATAAAAGATCCATACTAATAAAAGTAAAAGAAAAAACCCATTTTGCCAAGCAAATAAGTCCATTTAATTTAGTGCGTACAACCATTACTTTCAATTTGCAGTACACTAGTAACCACATTAAATTGTTGCGCAAGCAATTGCTCCACCTTTAATCGGCATGCCTCGTCGTGTTTTTCTTTTGTACAATGTTGTTTTAAGACAACATGCGCACCAACAACAAGCTCTTTTTCGCGCCTAATGACAGTTACATTGTGTACATTTTCAACGTGCTCAACTTTGCTTATCGCACTTTCAATATCGCCTACATCAGGCAATTTAGCCTTATTGAGCCATAACCCTTTAACACAGCTAATAATCACTTTTACACCGGTAAACATCACAAACAAAGCGATTAACATGCTTGAAAGTATATCAATCACTGTCCAGCCAGTAAGGTAAATCAATACGCCGGCAATAAAAGTAGACACCGTCGAAATTAAATCAAAGAACGAATGTAAGAAAACGGCATAAACATTAATACTTGCTTTGCGCCCTTTATATAAAACCCATGCAGCAGCGCCATGAAAAAGAAAGCCCGTTGCGGCTATTACAGACATCAAATAACTATTTACAGGTGCGCCTTGGCCCTCATGATGATGTAAAAAACGCTCCCCCCCTTCAAACAAAATAACCATGCTAATTGCTAAATAAAGACACCCATTTAACAAGCCACCACTTAACTCTGCTTTTTGATATCCATCATTATAGTTTTTTGCTAAATGAATAGCTAAACTCGAGGCAATAAGCGCGATAAATAACGAACTATTATGTACAAATAAGTGCCCTGCATCAGCCATAACAGCGAGAGAATTAGCATAGTAAGCCCCTATAACTTGAATGACCATAAAAGAACATGTGATAGCTAATGCTATTAGTAATCGACGTCTGGAAGCTTTGTGAGTTGTAATATCGGTCATGAAAAGCGGTTTTTACCTATGCTTAATGGTGCTAAGAGTCATCATTTTTAAAGATGCAGGAAAGAGTAATGATATACAATATCAATTGTAATACTTCCTATGACTAAACGCACTAAAAACTTAGTACTAACCCACAGCAATCTCGCAGCAATTTAAGTAACTATCTATTTAAACAAAAAAGTACCATTCTCATTCAATTCACGTTAAGCTAAAAGTGTTAACAAGACGTTAGGGAAACCAGTGAACAACGCTTCTACAGGTACAATAGATTCAGTAAAAGACATATGGCATGCACTCCAGGCTTTGCCCATAACAATAGCGTTATTTGATCAGCGCACTGATTCTGTTTTTGCCAACCCATCAGCGCAAACACTACTAGGGATCCCCGCTTTAGTTACCTCTGCACATGATGCCTTATCCCATTTACATATTTTTGAGACACTAGATACCAGCTTACCTTCAAACGTTAAGCCACCAATCCACCTCGAAAACGGACAAAATATAAATGTTCGTTACAGCTATATTGCACAAAACCTTATCGCACTTATTTTTGAAGTGCAGCATGAACCTGATAATCAAGCCGATTTTGATGAGGTCATCGCGAAAATATCAGCTCAATTAATTGATATTCAAACTGAAAACCTAGATCAACAAATTGAAAGTGCTTTAGAGGCCATAGGCACATTCTGTCATGCTGATCGCAGCTACCTGTTTCAATTTAGTAACGATGGCAAAGAAATGAGTAATACCCATGAATGGGTTAATAACAACATCAATCCCTTTAAAGATGAATTACAAAATATTCCACAAAACTCATTGCCTTACTTTTTTAAAACTATGAACGAAAAACACGTCTTTAACGTGCCTAACGTAAGCCTGTTACCCGTTCAGGCGGCCGCAGAAAGAGAAGAGTTTGAATCTGAAGGCATTAAATCGGTTTTATGCATTGGCCTACGGTCAGACAATACACTATTTGGTTTTATAGGCTGTGATTGCGTTAGCAAAGCACATAATTGGACTAATACTGATTTAATTCGTATAAAGTTAGTAGGCGAAATAATTGCAAATGCACTTAAAAATGTTGTTTATAAACAACGTTTAGAACAAACCCAACATCAGCTGTTAATTGCAAACCAAGAACTTAAACTTCAAGCAAACATCGATAGCCTGACCGGCATAGCCAACCGACGCTGTTTTGATCAAACTTTAACGAATGAAATACAAAGAGCAACACGCACCTTGCAGCCCGTCAGTTTAATCATCTGCGATATAGATTACTTTAAGTTATACAACGATAATAACGGCCACCAAAAAGGTGACGACGTATTAAGGCAAGTAGCCCAAGCACTGCAAGCACAATGTAAACGCCAAGGTGATTTAGCAACCCGTTATGGCGGTGAAGAATTCGCCATTATTCTCCCGAGTATTGATACACAGCACTGCCTACAGTTTGCTGACTTATTACAGCAAAGAATACATGAGTTGAATATCCCGCACTTATACTCTGACATTTCACCACAACTTACTTTAAGTATTGGTTGCCATACCTGCTTTGTAAGTAAAGATACAACACCACAAACTATGATTAGCGCCGCAGACAAAGCACTCTACAACGCCAAAAATGCAGGCCGAAACCAAGTTCAGCAGATAGATTGAATCAAAAGTAAATCATCAACAATGATATTAATTCACAACCTAAACCATGTATATTGCGGGTCGTACTTTAGCGCGAGAAACCCCGAATGATCACGCTAAGCTAGCGATTTATAACCCATCCAAGGGCTTGGTTACATCGGTCACTCATCACATAAATACCAGTACCGTAGGTCGTGCTTTAGCGCGAGAAACCCCGAATAATCACGCTAAGCTAGCGATTTATAATCCATCCAAGGGCTTGGTTACATCGATCACTCATCGCCTAAATACCAGTACCGTAGGTCGTGCTTTAGCGCGAGAAACCCCGAATGATCACGCTAAGCTAGCGATTTACAATCCATCCAAGAGCTTGGTTACACCGGTCACTCATCACCTAAATACCAGTAGCGTAGGTCGTGCTTTAGCGCGATAAACCCCGAATGATCACGCTAAGCTAACGATTTACAATCCATCCAAGGGCTTGGTTACACCGGTCACTCATCACCTAAATACCAGTACCGTAGGTCGTGCTTTAGCGCGATAAACCCCGAATGATCACGCTAAGCTAGCGATTTACAATCCATCCATGGAGTTTGGTTACATCGATCACTCATCACCTAAATACCAGTAGCGTAGGTCGTGCTTTAGCGCGAGAAACCCCGAATAATCACGCTAAGCTAACGATTTATAATCCATCCATGGAGCTTGGTTACATCGGTCATCCATCACCTAAATACCAGTACCGTAGGTCGTGCTTTAGCGCGAGAGGCCCCGAATGATCACGCTAAGCTAGCGATTTATAATCCAT
>NZ_JABEPJ010000026.1:0-46046 GCF_013002825.1 Pseudoalteromonas sp. NEC-BIFX-2020_002 | reverse complement strand
AGCTTGGTTACATCGGTCATCCATCACCTAAATACCAGTACCGTAGGTCGTGCTTTAGCGCGAGAGGCCCCGAATGATCACGCTAAGCTAGCGATTTATAATCCATCCATGGAGCTTGGTTACATCGATCACTCATCACCTAAATACCAGTACCGTAGGTCGTGCTTTAGCGCGAGAAACCCCGAATGATCACGCTAAGCTAGCGATTTATAATCCATCCATGGAGCTTGGTTACATCGGTCATCCATCACCTAAATACCAGTACCGTAGGTCGTGCTTTAGCGCGAGAGGCCCCGAATGATCACGCTAAGCTAGCGATTTATAATCCATCCATGGAGCTTGGTTACATCGGTCATCCATGACCTCACTTCCTCAGGCTGCACTGTTTATTCGGTAAATCGTTTCGGTCCATCGTCACCTAAGCTGCCTGTGCGGCAGTGAACGAAAAGCATCAATCCACGCGCCTGCGTGAGGCGCGACATGCAAAATAAACAGACTCGCGCGGGTATTCTTTGTTTCAATCCACGCGCCTGCGTGAGGCGCGACATCCAGCTTTAAAATTGGCCGTTACGGCGGCCTAGTTTCAATCCACGCGCCTGCGTGAGGCGCGACAAAAACCTCAGAACATAACGAGCGACAAGCGCCTGTTTCAATCCACGCGCCTGCGTGAGGCGCGACTGGTGGTTGCTAGGTGATGCCATTACGCTATCTCGTTTCAATCCACGCGCCTGCGTGAGGCGCGACCACTTTACAAAATTCTTGTGGAGTCGTTTAAATGTTTCAATCCACGCGCCTGCGTGAGGCGCGACTGGGTAGATAAGCACTTTGGTGCGAATGGTGGCCGTTTCAATCCACGCGCCTGCGTGAGGCGCGACGTTGTAATGTGTACACTCAAATTCAACAGATGATGTTTCAATCCACGCGCCTGCGTGAGGCGCGACTTTTTGTTGGGACGTAAGATACATTACCTTTTTGTTTCAATCCACGCGCCTGCGTGAGGCGCGACCAAACTGTGAAGCTGCTTTATTGCAGTTAAATGGTTTCAATCCACGCGCCTGCGTGAGGCGCGACCTTTACGCTATGCTGTTGCAAATAGCGCCCAGTATGTTTCAATCCACGCGCCTGCGTGAGGCGCGACTCCCTTTTGAGTTGCACGATGTTAGCAGTAATCACGTTTCAATCCACGCGCCTGCGTGAGGCGCGACAATGACACAAGTCCAAGCTCGCGACTTCGTCGCTCGTTTCAATCCACGCGCCTGCGTGAGGCGCGACCATAACATTAATTTGATCTTCGTAGGCACCAATAGTTTCAATCCACGCGCCTGCGTGAGGCGCGACCGCTGTAATTGATGTGTTATCTCGTCTAACTGAGTTTCAATCCACGCGCCTGCGTGAGGCGCGACAGCCACAGGGGTAATGGTTGATTGCACAAAAGCAGTTTCAATCCACGCGCCTGCGTGAGGCGCGACCAATTAAAACGAGTGCGCCTGTTGGCATCCAATGGTTTCAATCCACGCGCCTGCGTGAGGCGCGACACTTCGAACCATGTAGCGCTGGCAGATTTAAAAGTTTCAATCCACGCGCCTGCGTGAGGCGCGACAACTTGGGAGGGGCAATGGATTTCGGTTGCGCTGTTTCAATCCACGCGCCTGCGTGAGGCGCGACATATCAGGTAAAACGGGTGGTGGCAAAAGCTATGTTTCAATCCACGCGCCTGCGTGAGGCGCGACACCGCCTGAGTTTTTAGCTAAACAAAAAGAGGCTGTTTCAATCCACGCGCCTGCGTGAGGCGCGACGTCGTCCGAACTATGGGCAAAACTTAACTCCTAAAGGTTTCAATCCACGCGCCTGCGTGAGGCGCGACAAAAACCTCAAGACGTAACGTGCGACAAGGGCCTGTTTCAATCCACGCGCCTGCGTGAGGCGCGACTTTATATCTATGTCCGGTGCGCCGTCATCAGCAGGTTTCAATCCACGCGCCTGCGTGAGGCGCGACGCAAACAGAGAAAACAAAACACAAGTTACATCTGTTTCAATCCACGCGCCTGCGTGAGGCGCGACGTTTGGGGTCTTGATTTAGACAGCGTTATTATTGTTTCAATCCACGCGCCTGCGTGAGGCGCGACTTTATTAAGCGTTTTAATCTAGAGTCACTACTAGTTTCAATCCACGCGCCTGCGTGAGGCGCGACAGGTTTAGATAGGAGTTATACCCCGTAATACAAGTTTCAATCCACGCGCCTGCGTGAGGCGCGACTCATCTTTAGTTAATAGTATTAATTCTGAGCTTGGTTTCAATCCACGCGCCTGCGTGAGGCGCGACTCATACTCGCTTTGATTTGCCCCTTGATCTATATGTTTCAATCCACGCGCCTGCGTGAGGCGCGACTGCCTTAAATAAAAGGCATAGCTAGCCTAGCATAATTAATAATATGTCGCTAACCGCATAGGTAACATAGTAATAAAACAATCATTACTATGTTACTTATAATAAATTCCTTGTTTTCAAAGAGCTTAAATAATCGCTAAGGCCCCCACTTTTTAATGAGAACAAAGGGGGTAGCGCAGGTTTATAAAATTAATGTATCTCTAAAAATATCTATAGCTACTTTTGCACCATAATGCTCGACTTTATTTTGCCAACTTTTACCTAATTTATAAAACCTTAGGCTGTCAACATCAGGATCGTAGATTGAAAGTAGCTTTTCTTTGAAAATAAGCCATTGCGTTGAGTCAACCTCACATTCAAAAACAGAGTATTGAACTCGCATACCATAGTCTAAGCACACTTTAGCTAAATTACGTAAGCGCTTTTCTCCGCCTTCATTTTCAAAAGAAACATCGTAAGTTACTAATATCATCATTGTACTATTTCCTTATAAATGAATTTATCTGAGTGATTATTTTTGCACATAATAAGCTGGGTACTTAGCCAAATCACCACGAATATGACGTGCAAGCAACATAGCTTGTACGTGAGGTAGGAGCCCAACTTGTATTTTTTCGCCTAAAAAAGGGTGCGTTATTTCTTCTTGCTTTTTTTCTTGATAAGCCTGAAAGACCAATCGCCTTGCATCATCTTTGAGTGTAAAACCGCCTACGGCATCTTGAGTAAAATCTTTGCTACTAAGTTGCTTATTGTTGAATAACTTAATGGTGATGCTATCGACAATGCTCGCTCGAAATTCTTCAAGTAAGTCTAATGCTAAACTGTTGCGTCCAGGTCGTTCTTTATGTAAAAAGCCAATTTGAGGATCAAGACCTACACCTTGTAATGCGCCACTTATTTCCTGCCCAAGTACTGAGTAAAGTAGTGAAAGTACGGCATTAACTGGATCTTTGGGAGGCCTACGGCTGCGGCTTTTAAATAGTACATTCTCTTTATTTGACTTTATTAGTTCGCCAAACACTGCAAAATAATGCGATGCGGCTTCGCCTTCTAGCCCTAATACCGTTTGGTATTCATTTGTGTGGGGTAACTGAGCAATGATTTGTTTAAGTCGGTCTATTGCTTTGGTTAATTTTACTGAGTCACCATGATTTCGCCTATGTCGCATTAATAATACCCGAGATGAGCGAATTTTAGCCCCTACACAAGTTTTAGCAATATAGAGCGCCTGTTCATTTTGAATACTAAATTGTTGGCGTCTGAGTAATACATTTCCCATTTGTTTGCCGACAACATTTGCCAAAAACTTTCCATGCATATCAAAAAAAGCTAAGTGTGTACCACTCTCACCACAAAACCCAAGTAGTTGTGGTGATACCATGATATTGCCAAAGCAAAATATACTACCGATAGAGTGGATGGGGATTTGTAATAATTTCTCTTTTTTACCGGCGATTTTTTGCTCTATCAACAAGGTGTCTCGTTGCTTATGCAAATAAGCCCCATCCTTTGTGATGTATAAACAATTTTGTAATTTTTTCATTCATCATCCATGTTAAATAAACCCGTAATAAAACGCGATGAGCTGTCTTTAGTTATGAGCTCGGGTTGGCAGATTTCATTTAAAGAACATGCTTTGCAATGCTTGCCAAATATTGGGGGTGGTGTTTTAGCACTATAAAACATGGTTTGAATATCTGAAATCAGCGTTTTGGTTTGCAAACGTAATGCTTCATCAATGTCTACAGTAAGACGTTTACGTGTTTGCCAATACCACAGCGCACCGTGTTGAACTTCTACACTTTGCATTTCTTCTATACATAATACCTGTGCACACAGCTGTACTTTGTCGATGTTACTGGCTTTAGGCTTGCCGCGTTTATATTCAACGGGTGTAAATTGATTATTTGACGCTTGGTATTCTAATAAATCAAGTTTTCCCGTTAACCCCAATTTCGGTGCATTGACCGTTACTCCTCTTTCAAATCTTATGCCTTTGCGTGTTTCAGGCCCACCGTGATCTACCCTTTCGTGTAATTGGCGACCATGCGCCGTTAAAAAGTTTTCTTGCCATACTTGCTCTAAATGGATCAGCGCACATTGACGCTGACAAAATAGATAATGTTGTAGGGCCGAAATAGAAATCAAGCGGGCCTCATGCATATTTTAGAACCCTTCTATTACCTGAGTATCAAGGTCAGGTAGCGCTGGTTTTAATGAGTCATTTAATGCTGATGTATCCAGCGGTAAACCTTGTTGAATATGGTCGCGTAATGTTTGATGTACTTTAGCAGATGAGTATTGCCCTGACTTAGAGTTATGTTGCCACCATATTAAATGTGAAACTGCCATAGAACCTTCTGGACGTGCTGATGATGCATCACCTTCAAACAGCTTAGTAAGTACTTCTTTTATTTTTGTAGCATCTTCATCACTGAATGTTGTTTTTTCTGCGAGCTGTGGCGTCATTGCGCCAAAAGTAACGTATATTGCACTATCAACGCGGTGTTTCATTCCCATGGTATCTGATGATTTTTTACTGCCATCGCCTTCACCACTCACACTTTTGGTGATTTGAGTACTCGTGATACTTACAGGCTCTAAACTAAATGCACTTTGAATCGTCACAGGCCCACGGATAGGAATAGAAACGCCGTCTTTGTTAGCACCTTTAAACGCGAACACTTGTCCGAAAGCACGTACATCAAGCCACTTTTCACAGCACTTTTTGGCAGCTTCATCCACTGGCGTTTTTTTGCTATTAAAGGTGTCTTTACCAAGTCCAAAATCATCTGATTCAGCTCGATTACGAAGACTTGTCATGCCATCGTTTTTTTTCTCATCTGATTGAACAAAAATGCTTTCATCTGATTCTTGTAAGCGATCACGGATTTTACGCTTTAAACACACATCGGTAATTTCACCAAAGCCATCGTAATCTGTGCGTGGGCGATTGCCATTTAAAGGATCGCCATTGGGATTAGCATTTTGTACTTTAAAAATAATTGCGAAGTCGATTTTATTAGATAAACTCATTAGATAATCCTTTTATAAAATTTGTGTTGGTTGTTCTTCTGCTAATAATTCAGAGTCAGCTTTATTTACCCACTGTCCTTCAACTACTTTATGCTGTTCTAACCACAACATTTGGCTGTGAAAACCAAGTAAAAATTCCGGTGATAGTTTTTTATCTGATGTGAATTCATCGATTTCAAACATATCGGTGATCTTTGCAATTAATTGTTTTGTTGCAATATCGTAACCACGATAACGACTATGTAATCGTTGCTGATATGGCTGTAAAGCAGTTGAAATAGTTAACCATGTAGCAGCTGGTTTACTTACAAAACGGTTCATATAACGCTCTGCTGTGGTAAGCCTATTACCTTCGCCAATCGAAAGTGCCACTTGTTCAATTTTATTTGCTGTCGCTAACAATCTGCCAAATAAATAATCACGTGAGGCATAAGTCTCTTGTAATGCCATGTTATAGTCCTTTTTATGTATTAGATTTGCTGTACGCTTGCAATACCCTTTGTACAACGCGCACGCAATACCTAGGTTTTGTAACCACAGCCAAGTTTGATCTGATTTATAAGCAACACGATTAGTTGCCCGCTGAAAAGCATTATTTACAATGTCGATAGGAATGGGTTGCCCTTCAACAATACAGGGGTAAAGCCGTGCGACAAGATTCTTTTTTAGTGTGTCAGATGACTTTAAAACATCGCCATATACGCCATCGAGTACTTTGTATAAACTCGGTGCACACGGCAACCACGTGGCCTTTTCATTCTTTTTCACACGCTGCCACCAGCCTAAGTCCAATTGCCAATTATGGAGCTGATCAATAAATTCTTGAGCAATGGTTTCTCGGTAATAAATAATGCCCATTCGCCCTGGTGTTGCTGAATCTAAACCTAGTAATGCAATTTGCTCGTTGGCTTCCAATTTTTCATCGGCTCCTGATTTATTATGGCCAATCATGCCTGAGAAATAGCGGTTTAACTGGTCGGCGTAACTCTCTCCTAAGTTTTTTTGATGATCAACTTCCTCTGAATTGGCAAATAAATTCATAAAGTCTAATTCTGTAGGAGCAGGCGTTTCTTTTCCTGATACAGCCCATGCAAGGTAAACCTGTTCGCCTGTTCTATAGCCTTGCTTGGCTAACAGCCAACGCAATGCATTATGTGCTTTTTGGGTCACTTCAAAACTAACATTAGCAGCATCATTAACGGTTAAAAATTTTCCTCTAAACGTAAAACCGCTGGTATCATTTGCTGAAATTAGCTTTGCTTTATCACCACTGTGGCGAATTTTCGCAGGGTGATTAGTCGCAATAACTTGTTCATTTCCAGTAACAAAACACAATGCTTTTTCATCACTTTTTTGACTCTCATAGTCAATCCAGGATTGTTGGATTGTCTCATCCAACCATGTTTTGCTTTGCGCGATGCCTTTGGTTTCAACACTCCAACATACAAGCGCTGAGCCTTGATCGAGTTGACCTTTTTCTTTTGGTAGCACTTTAAATAATGCAGGTGCTTCCCCATCATCCAGCCACATTGTTAAAAGTTGATTATCATGAGCATACATTATTTTTGCAGTAATCAAATCTTTAACTAATTGGCCTTTTTCAACATAATTAAGTATTGCTTGCACTGCGCTATGTTTAAAATCGGATGCAACCCAATTACGTAACTGGGTTAAATACAAATCAAAACCCGGCTTTTTTATGCCACCAAATGCAGCGTAATCCCCAGCTACATATTGTATCTTGTCGGCTAAAGCATGTGCACATAAGCCGCTACTTCTACCTGCTGATTGCTCTGTGGCAGGTAATACTACTTGCGTTTTTTCTAACACTTGTGCTCTTAAAAATTCACCTTTATCGTTAATTACTACATGCACATGTGCATTTTGCAGTGTATGGCTGATTGGCATTACTTGCTGATCAATAGGTAAATCATCGTAGCGTATTTTTGCCTGTTCATAGGTTTCATAGAGTTTTGTAAGCCAACTCATAATTGTGCCTCCAGCTGCATGACTGGTTGCAAGTTCTGATCTAAGTCAAACTGCTTTGCTTGCATTTCTTTGACAAACCGCGTTATAGGGCACGCCTGCGTTTTAGGGTATTCGATTACGCCATATTTCATGTGTGCATGCCAAAACCGACTAATTAACTCATTGTTTCCCGTTTCATCTGGGTAACCAAAACTATGAAACATTAAGCCAAAGCCAAGTTCGTCAATCTGATCGTATGCACCTTCCCCATCACCAAATACACAGGGTTCAACATATCCCTGGCAATCTCGAGTACCTAAAAATATATCTTGGCGACCACCTTTTTCGATCATACGTTTTGCTATTGAAAAATGCTTACCGTCAACTCTATCCGCTGCAAGTTCTGGGCGATGTTCGTTCCACTCAAAATGTGCTTCAATTTGGTATTCCACCTCATGTAAAAAGGTATAGAATGCGAGCGTATTGCCGCCGCCCCAATTTAGTGGCTTGGTGCCCTTTGTGTGTGTTCGTAACGGTTTTATTACCCTTACTTTATCAACATGCCATATTAAGGTGGGTTTCCAATAAATGGATTTAAGTACACCTTTTATAGCCTCGTAAGTGGGTATATGGTATGAGCACTTTTCACAACCCACTTTAGTGATTGGATCGGTAAATAATGCATACCTTCCCCATAATCGAAAGCTAATGCTATTTTTCACTCAGTTCTCCTTGTTGTTACAAGCAGCTTTGCTTGTCCCTTATAAAATAAAATGTTCTTGTGTGTTACTTGTTTCTGTACTTAAACCAAAGTAATTACTATAAAACTCGTCTAACAGATAATACACTTGCTCATCATTACCTATTGTATAAACAGCCTGTATATCCACCAGCTTAGCCCATACATTTGGAAATAAATTAACGCTGTATTTTTGACTGCGTTTTAATAGTACTCGGTATTCAGCAGCATTAAAGCGGGTATCGAGCGCGCACAATTCGGTAATGATGGTTTTAGCTTCGTCGTTATAAGGTACGATAACTGAATTACTTGGTGCATCAATTGCTTTGAATGCTTTTGCGGCATCCATAAACGCATGTTTTAAAGGAAATGGTGAGTCACTAATATTGTTTTTATTACGGCTTAAAAGGTCTAACAATGTTTGTGTGCCTTTGGTAAACCCTGATTTTGTGATGTTGTATGGCATCTCACCTGCACGTTCATAAAAGTAATATTCAAAGTAACGAGTCATTGCTTGAGGAGAAAGTAATTGTGTCTCGTCAAACTCATCAAATATACGTTTCGTTGCGCCAATCCCGAGTTTAATATCGTGTAGCATGCCGATATTCTCTTTATCCGGATTTACCACAATCATTTTGGCGTTTTCGCGTAAGCCATGACGATTACAGCGTCCTGCAGCTTGAGCGATTGAATCAAGCCCAGCCATAAAGCGCACCACAGAGGAAAAGTCGACATCAACACCGGCTTCAATTAATTGGGTGCTGATGCATAGCGTTGGTAAACCATTTGCCAGCCTTGCTTTGACATCAGCTAGCATAGTTTTTCTATGTGCGGCACACATGCCGGTGCTCAAGTGATACACACTGATTTGCTCATCGACTTGCATTTGTAATGCTATAAAAAGGCGTTTTGCCCAGTCTTTAGTATTAACAATAACAAGGCAACTTGGCACGGAGAGAAGTTGTTCAATTATTAACTCTGTTAAGTCGCTCTCACACCAGCCATCATCACGGATTAAGTTTTTTACTTGTACACGTTCAAGTAAATTATAAAGTGATGTAATATCTGGGGTTAATTCGTTGGACAGCGTTAACGCTAATTGCCCTAACATTGCTTTCTCATTTGGGAGCTGGTGAAGTAAAGGCTGAGTAGCCGTACACATCACTGCAGTTGTTTTACAAAAACGAGTTAAGTAATTTATGGTGTTATTAAATAAGTGCACACAGCGAATAGGTAAAGTTTGTATTTCATCAAATACCAAGACTGCATTACTCATTTGGTGAAGTCTCCTTGCCCCTCGTGTACCACTGCCAAATGTACTTTCTAAAAACTGCACCATGGTCGTTAGCACAATTGGACGATCCCAATTTTGGGCAGCTAACTTTGAGCGCCAAGTTTGTAATTCAGGCTCTAAGTTTGAGTGATGCTCTAATACCCAACTTTGCTTATTTTCATCATCAAGCACCTTGCGTATTGCATCGGCATTTTGTTCGATGATAGAGGTAAAAGGAATAATGTATATAATGCGATCAAGGTTATGTTTTTTAGCATGGTGTAAAGCAAAGCGAAGGCTGGCATATGTTTTACCGCCCCCAGTAGGCACTGTTAGGCTATATATACCTTGTGGTTCACATGCACGGGCATAACAATTATTTGATATATCTGCACGTACACCATCAATGGGCCCTTTGGATGAAAATTGTGCTATAAAACCCTCAATTTTTTTGCAAGCATTTCCCCAATCAGCAACTTGATTACGTTCAGGTTTATTAGCTGGGTTTTCAAAATCAGCACTATCAATTCTGTCTGCGTCTATCAAACTGCTAAACAGCAATTTAGTGTACATCCCTAAATAAAAATCATGCTCTACAGCGCTTAAACTATAAGCGCCAAGTAATGTTTTTAAGTGGATGCTGCTGTTAAGCAAAAATTGCTTTGTTGCTATTTGCTGCGCTTTTTCAATAACAGTTACATCTGCATTTTTTACGCACTCAGTAAAATGCGCTTCATCTTCACTTTTCAACATTCTTTTTGTAAAGCCGCCTGTCGGCTCAGGCAAATTATTTATTAAACCACTATGATGCGAAACTACGCATAAACTAAGTATTTGCAAAATAGCCAATGCATATATTTGTATACTAGGATCATCTTTACAAACCGGTAGTAAATGCCCTTGTAACTCCTTAGTGATCCACTGTGCTCCCGCCGTTGAATGGTCAATAGAACCTTTTAATTGTTTTGCGCTTGCACCATCTAAATCAGGGTCATAATGGCCTAACAGTTCATTAATGATGATCTGCATATAGCGCTGAAATGCACCACTGTATTTGCCAAAATCATGTAATAGACCAATTAATGCAGCAGCATCTTCGCAATTAAACTTTTTAGCGATATTTTCCGCGATTTTACTGACGGAAAATAAATGCGTGCACACTGACTGATGGGCAAGATCAGTAAAGCTTGGGTGGGCAATCGCAACCTGCAGTGTTGCTTTTGTATTTAAATTACAGAGATTGAAGTCATCCATTCAAACCGACTCCGAAAGTAAGAGAAAATGCCGCTGCAAATGATTTGTGGTTAACCGCCCTTCCCAATGAATAATAAGTTCAATAAAATTAAAGCGTCTACGGGTTATATAGTCGAATTGTGGTGTCATGCGTTCCCTGCACTTTTACTGTGACTAATTTAAGTTATCAGAAAAATTATTGATTACAAGCAGAATTCCTTTTCTGCTTTTAAGGGCGTGTTGACCTTTCAGGATTAAAATTTGTTCCAACAAGGGGCGATTTAATCGCGGCGCGAGATTTGTAACCTGGTGGGCTAAGTAAAAATCGAGCAAAGCTTCCGCGTCCTGCTCACGCCCCTAGGAAGAACCCCGAAGGGCAGCGCGTGTTTGGCATTTATGCTGCGTTATCGCCTACTTATGGGGAACAACCACACACCATAGGCTCTGCCTTGCCTAAATACCAAACACACTGCTGCAAATTTAACCTCGAAAGATAAACATGCCCTAGCTTGTTTTAAATCAAAAATTAAACATGCTTTCTAGTGCATCGTCAAAAGACATAGGCATATGGCGTTTATTATTAATCCGATCATTTAGCTCTTCTTTAAGTAGTTTTACTGTGGTGCAGTATCCTAAACGCTCGGATATTTCTTCACACTCACTATTTAAAGCAGCGATATGATTAGTAAAATTATGTTTAATTTGCGCTTTACTACGACCATTAAATTTACGCCATACGAGTGAAGGCGGATCATTGCCTTCTTTTTGCTGGCGGTGCAGTTTATTTAACTCAACTATTTTATTTTGCAGTAGCGGAATTAAGTTAGCTTTAGTTTCTTCATCAAAATCTACGTCGTCATCAAAATGAGTTATGTATAACTGCAATAAGGTAAAGCCATCTTTTGCTTTACGGGCCTGCCCTAGTTGCTGCATAAGTTCGTGCTTTTCAGCCTTTTTGGTTGGATCAGGCTCTTTGTCCGGGTGAAGTTTTGCTGCTAAACGTTTATACATTTTGTTTAGTTGCGAGCTTTTAAATAGCTTTTCTAATTTTGCATCCGTCTTTTGTTGTTTAATTTCATCGCGGTCGAATCGTTCGAATTGATCAAAAAAATCATCCCAGTCTTCATCTTGTTCTGCATGTGCATTGCCTGGATTAAATGCATCGTCGTCGCTTTCTTCATCCTCACCAAAGCCTTGTTCATCAAGATGCTGATAAAGTTTTTGGGGATTGACGGCAATTTCTCTCAAGTCTTCATCTGTTAACTCTAAACCGGGGAAATCTTGTTGGAGCATAGTTCGTAAAAGATTCAACTGGGATGAATCAATTGCATTAACTGTATCGTGATTGTGCTTGCTTAAATGCGATTGAAAGATTTGCGTTACTTTTTCAATTTCCAACTCACCAATAAATGGGTGCCCTGATAAGTATTCTAAATCTTCGTTTATCCAATCTACAAGCTCATTGCGCTGCTCAATCGTCAGGCTTTTACGCTGAATAAATTTACTCAGATGAATAATTTGCTCTGCCATCATACGGGCTTGGTGGTGCTCGTGAGGCTCCACTTGCTCTTTAAACTGATTGAATAGCGTACTTTTTTTAATCTCAAAGTTTGCGTTACGCCTGGTGTGCTTATCTATTCGCTGCCATAAACGTTCTAATTCTGATGCAGGTTTCGCTGTCGCTTGCTGTTTTACATTTTGTAAAAAAGTTGTGTTTGTTTTCATTAAAGCTCGTATCTCATCATATTTACACGCATAATCATTGCTCTAGTCTAATAAAAAATCTAAGGAGAGTATACATGGACCCAATTGCGCAAATATTCAACATGCTGTTTACTGTTGAAGCGTTTTTACTCATTTTTGTATTAGTGCTGCTTAAAAGCAGTGTTAAGTTTGTACCACAAAACCGTGCTTGGTTAATCGAACGTTTTGGTAAATATCAATCAACTAAAGAAGCCGGATTAAACTTTATTATCCCATTTATTGATCGTATTGCCGCAGATCGCAGCTTAAAAGAACAAGCACAAGATGTGCCTTCTCAATCAGCTATCACTAAAGACAACATTTCATTGATTGTTGATGGTGTTTTATACTTTAGGGTACTTGACCCATACCGCGCCACTTACGGTGTTGACGATTATGTATTTGCTGTCACTCAACTTTCGCAAACAACCATGCGTTCAGAGCTTGGTAAAATGGAACTTGATAAAACCTTTGAAGAACGTGATCTACTCAATACCAATATCGTAAGCGCAATTAACCAAGCGGCTGAGCCGTGGGGTATTCAAGTATTACGGTACGAGATTAAAGACATTGTGCCACCGCAATCTGTAATGGAAGCGATGGAAGCGCAAATGAAGGCCGAGCGTGTTAAACGTGCACAGATTTTAGAATCAGAAGGTGATCGCCAAGCTAACATCAATGTTGCCGAAGGTAAAAAGCAAGCCCAAGTATTAGCTGCCGAAGCTGAAAAAGCAGAACAAATACTGCGCGCTGAAGGTGAAGCTAAAGCGATTATTGCCGTTGCAGAAGCACAAGCAGATGCATTACGTAAAGTCGGTGAAGCTGCTGATACTGAACAAGGGCAAAAAGCAATTCAATTAGATCTTGCGTCAAAAGCAATTGCCGCTAAACAAGCTATTGCTAAAGAATCTTCAGTTGTTTTACTACCAGATAACGGGACTGATGCCAGCTCAATGGTGGCACAAGCAATGTCGATTATTAATACGTTAAATACTAAACAAAAAAGCTAAACGACTAAGGGGATAATCATGGATCTCATTACTAATAATTTACCTGAAGTGCTGATGATTTTAGGCATTGCAGCTCTCATTATTGAGGTTGCTGTATTAGGAATGTCGACTTTTATATTATTATTTTTAGGCATGTCGTTGTTTGCAACCGGTTTGATGATGAATTTTTCAATATTGGATAATTCATTAACGACTGCATTGTGGAGTAATACCCTTGTAACAGCGGCACTGGCTGCTTTACTGTGGAAACCTCTTAAGCGCATGCAAGAAAATGTAGACACTAAAGAAGTTAAAAGTGATTTTGCTGAGCTCGATTTTATACTTAATAGCCATGTTGATGAGCAGGGTCTTAGTACACATTCATACTCTGGGATCAGCTGGAAGCTAAAAAGTCACCAACCACTATCCGCTGGTACGCATGTTAAAGTAGTAAAAAAAGAAGTTGGTGTAATGTGGGTTGAAACGCTTTAGTTATCTCAATAAAAATCAAATAACGTGAAGCTATTTCACGTTATTTGCCTCTCATGTCTTATATATTTTTTGTAACAAAAAACATTTCTTTTTATTTCAAAAATCAAAGCAATTAAGCGCTTTAATCTATCAAAAATCAATTAAGCCCACTCAGAGTTAATATAATAAACATAAAAAGATACAAATTTGTTAACCGGGTTTTATCTTTAACGGTAGCTTAATTTTATTCAATAAAGCAAAAAATCTTTTGCTTGTTCCTGTTACCTTTTCCCGTTAGTTTAATTAGCCATAATTATAAAAATAAAAGTCAGCATATGATCAGGGTCGAAAATCTTTGCCGTACTTATGGTGCAGGTGAAACGCAAGTAATTGCATTAGATAACGTATCGTTACATATTAAAGAAGGTGAATTTGTCGCGGTGATGGGCGCATCCGGCTCAGGAAAGTCTACTTTAATGAATATTTTAGGGTGTCTCGACACGCCAACTTCTGGCAATTATTTACTTTCTGATGAAAGTATAAAAGAGGTACATGACGAGAGCCTTTCTGCTATTCGCAATAAGAAAATTGGCTTTATATTTCAAACCTTTCACTTGTTAACACGACTAAGCGCACAAGAAAATGTTGCCCTACCACTGCGCTATACCGATATGCCAAAACAACAAGCCAGTGATCGCGCAATGGCGATGCTTGATAAGGTTGGTTTACAAAATCGTGCGCACCATAAACCATTTGAAATGTCAGGGGGGCAACGTCAGCGCGTTGCCATTGCCAGAGCATTAGTGAATAACCCGCAAGTAATTTTTGCAGATGAACCTACCGGTAACCTCGATAGCAAAACATCCCATGAAATAATGGAGTTACTGTGCTCGCTCCACCAGCAAGGACACACCTTAGTCATGGTGACACATGAAGAAGATATTGCAGCTTACGCTAAACGCGTAATTCGAATGAAAGATGGTGTAGTGATTGAGGACAGCGGATGTTAAAAAATAAATTGATTAAAACCAGCCTTATCTTACTTTTTAGTAGTTTGTCATTTTCAACTTTTGCCCAAAGCTTATTGCTCAGTGGCGAACTAAAAGCCAGTGAAAATCAAATATTCTACGCTCCCAAGTCAGATACATGGCGTGTGCAAGTCCAATGGATGATGGAGGAAGGCGAAATAGCGCAAAAAGGTGATACCGTTGTAGTATTTGATAGCGGCACAATTGCAACTGAAATAGAGCAAGATGAAGTTAACCTTGAAGCCGCACAAGAAGAGCTTATTAGGATCACCACCAGTAATAAAGAAAATCAAATTGAAGCTGAGTTTAACTTTAAGCGCTCTGAGCTTTTATTAGAACGTGCGCGTATTGATGCTGCTATTCCTCAAGTTAATTTAAGTACTTATGACTATCAAAAAAATCAGCTTGAATTTGAGAAGGCTTTAATTAATAAACAAAAAGCATCTGAAGAACTGTTGCAAGTAAAAACAGAGAATAACGTTGCTTATAACAAACAATTACTAACTATTGAACAATTAAAAACTAATCTTGAATATAACAAAAATCAGCTTGCTAGTATGAGTATTCAAGCTCTGCGAACGGGGCCCGTATTATATGCCAACCACCCGTGGAATGGCGAAAAAGCGTTTGTAGGTATGACTGCGCAACCGGGTTGGAAAATTGCCGAAATACCAGCCATGAGTGAGCTTTATATTGAAGCATGGGTACATGAAATTGATTACCATCAGTTAAAGCTCGGACAACAGGCACAGTTACTATTTGACGCCTATTTACAACAGCCACTAAGCGCTACGCTAAGCGAAGTCTCAACTCAACCAGAAGAACGCTTACAATGGGGAAAAGACGCTTATTTTAGAACTCGTTTTAATTTTAGCGCTGTTGCATTAAATCTGTTGCCAGGTATGAGCGCAAAGCTAACAATAGGAGCAGATACAGATGAGGAATAAAGCCTTATTAGTATGTACAGTAATCATGTTTGTGTGTGTATTAAGCGCATGCAATGACGAGAGCCAACAAACCCATGTTGTTAAAAGCAGTGACATTGCTATTACCGTCAATGCTAACGGAGAGTTGGAATCTTCAACAACAGCAATCATTGCCCCGCCGTCTGTCGCCCGTATGTGGCAATACCAAATTAAAACGATGAAACCTGAAAATACACACGTTAAGCAAGGTGAAGTCATTGTCTCGTTCGACGACAAACAAGTTCGAGATAAACTAATTGAAAAACAATCAGAGTTACTTCGGGCAAAAAAACAGCTAGAAAATGCCCAAAATAAAGAACTCATCAAAGAACAAGAGTTAACACTCTCCGTAGCTGAGATGAAAATGAATTATGATAAAGCTAAACGCAAAGCAGATATTGTCGATCATTCTCGTTCTGAAGTTGACCGTAAAAAATCACAAATTGATTTTACAATTGCAAACAATGACTTAACCCTTGCTAAAAGTAAACAAACCTTTCAACAACAAAGCAAAGAGTTAAATCTAAAAATGGCAAAGAGCAAGGTTGCTCGGCTACAGAGCGAAGTGGACGGATATTTACAAGATATTGATCGCCTTAAAGTAAAAGCCCCGATAGATGGCCTAGTAATTTACAAAACCAATTACCAAGGTGAAAAATCATCCATAGGTGAAAGCGTACAATTTGGCCAACCGGTTATGGAACTTGCTGTGCTGGAGAATATGCAAGTAAAAGCACAAATCGATGAGCCCGATAGCGGTAAAATAACGCCCGGGCAAACGGTTAAAATTACCATTGATGGTAGTACTGAGTTAGTTGTTTCAGGAAAGGTAAAAAGCTTAGGCCGTGTGTTTAGAGAAAAATCATACCAAGATAAACGCCGTATTGTAGATGCAATTATCAGTATTGATAACCTTGATATTAGCGCAATTAGACCAGGCCTAACAGCACGCTTAGAGATAACCACCGCATTACTTGCGCAGGCTTTAAGTATCCCTTTAGCTAGCTTACAGTATGATTTACAAGGACCCTTTGTTGAGACTACGGAGAATAATAAACAATTGATAGAGATTAGTCATTTCACTGATAATCTCGCCGTGATTAAAAGCGGTTTACAACAAGGTGATGAGGTGAAATTATGAAAATCCGTTTTGTATTGAGCTTAATTACCACTGCGCTTATATTAAGTGGTTGTTCTAAAGAAAATAAAGTTCAAAATGAGCTGACTTATACCGTCAGCACACATAGCTTTAAAACCGAAGTTGAAGCCAAGGGCCATTTAGTTGCTGCAAACGAAACCCTTATAGTTGCCCCTGCATCAAGTCAAGGACCGCAAACTTTAGCGTGGTTAATGCCTGAGTATAGCCAAGTCAAAAAAGGCGAAGTGATTGCGCGTTTTGATGGGGAGAAAATGCGCCGTCAAAGTCAAAAAATTACAAATCAAACCGCCATGGCTGATGAAGACTTAACGCAAAAATCAGGCGCAATAGAAAAAGATAAAACAATTTTAAATCATGACATTGTATTGGTTAGTGAAGAAAAACAGTTTGCCGAAGACTATTCAATCGAAGATGAACGCATTATCTCCAAGCTAGAGATCTTAGAGTCACAACAAAATGTTGAGTTTTTAAATGCAAAACATAATTACTATGACTGGCAGGTCGAACGCTTTGAACAAGGCGCAACTGGCGAATTAATGCTGTTAAAAATGAGAAAAGATCAACATCAACAAAAATTAGCATCTTTAAATACTAACTTATCACAACTTGAAATAGTTGCCCCCCATGATGGCTTACTAACCCATGACACTAATTGGCGTGGTGAAAAACCCCGAGCTGGTGAAACGCTATGGCCAGGGCAAAAGATTGCAGCGTTACCCGATGTCAGCCAAATGCAACTAATCCTTTATGTATCTGAGCGTGAGGCCATTGATTTAGCAGTGGGTCAAACTCTAACGTTTAAGCTTATCGCTTTACCTGATCAACAATTTAGCGGTGAATTAATTGAAGTGTCTCCTTTTCCAAAGTCTATTAAACGTGGCGATCCACAAAAATATTACGAATTAAAAGCAAATATTAATGAACAAAGCGCTGCATTACGACCAGGTTTGAAACTCAACGCACATATTTTGGTTACCCCAGAAAGCGAACGCTTAATAGTACCAAAACAAAGCGTATTTACTGAACAAAATGCCCATTATGTTTACACCGAAGTACACAATGAGTTTATTAAAACCACTGTAAAATTAGGCAAACATAATTTAAGCCACGTTGAAATAGTTGAAGGTGTCGCCTCTGGTAATGTGATCTCCTTAATTAATATGAAGGACGCCCAATGAAATATTTGAGTTTATTTATCGACACCACGTTAGAGCTTGCGCAGCATAAATTACGTACCTTGCTGACTCTATTAGGAATGATTTTTGGTGTGGGTGCCGTTATTGCGATGCTCAATATTGGTGAAGGTGCAGAGCAAGAAGCAATGAAAATGATTGACTCTATGGGCTTGTATAACTTAATTGTTAACGCAAAAGAATTTGATGAAAAGGAATTAAAAGAACAACGTAAACACTCCGCTGGTTTGAACCTTCGAGATGCTCAAGTCGCTCATGCGTCACTGCCTTTCATCACTGATTATGCGGCGCAAAAAACAATTGAGACATACCATATTTTTAGTCAATACAATAAAAGCGATGCGTCCGCTGTTGGTGTTAGTGCAAACTTTTTTGAATTATCACACTTCCAAATTTTTTCCGGTCGTGTTTTAAATCAAAACGATCAACAACAGTTTGCACAAGTGGCTATGTTAGGCGCAAATACCGCCAAACAACTTTTTCCATTAGGTGACGCCCTTGGGCAACAAATTAAAATCAATCACCTCTGGTTTAAAGTCATTGGCATTTTACAATCCCCCTATTTAAAAAAGAAAGAGTTTCAAGGTGTGAAACTAGGCAATGAACAAAATCAAGTGTTTATCCCTCTAAGCACGGCGCTACACCGCTTTGAAAGCGGTTTACTCGATAGTGAAGTAACCAGCTTAAAACTGGCGATTGATAAGTCTGTAGACCCCATTATCGCAGCCCAAGCATTAGAACATCTGCTGCAAAATCGTCACAGTGATATTGATGATTTTGAATTAGTCATTCCAGCCGCTTTATTAGCACAGCAAAAACAAACCCAACAAATATTTAATATCGTAATGTCGTGCGTTGCAGGTATTTCATTGCTCGTTGGAGGGATTGGTATTATGAATATTATGCTGGCAACTGTACTTGAGCGTACCAAAGAAATTGGTTTATTACGTGCTATCGGCGCGACACAAAAAGATATCCGCATACAATTTATTGCTGAAAGCTTCACTATTTCTATTTTGGGTGGTTTATTAGGCGTTGTCTTTGGTATTGGTTTATCTGAAATTATTTCAATCTATTCTCAGTGGGCTGTATCTTGGTCCATGACCGCTATTGTATTGTCTTTTAGTATTTGTGCATTAGTAGGGCTTATATTTGGCGTATACCCTGCAATTAAAGCGTCACAGCTTGATCCTATCGAAGCCCTACAAAGTGATTAATTACTGCAGGTAAACTCACATTCTCCCTCGCGAATTAACAATGAAATTGTTAGCATAGCGTTATTCTAAAAAGAGAGTAACGCTATGAATCATTCATCTCATGCTTTAGTTGTTGAAGGTGGCGCTATGCGTGGGATATTTGCCACGGGTGTACTTGATGCTTTTTTGACTGCCCAATATCAACCTTTTAACCGCTGTTTTGGTGTGTCTGCAGGCGCAACCAACATCGCCGCTTATTTGTGTAAACAACCCAAGCGAAATCATAAAGTAATTACCGATTACTCTTGCAGGCCTGAATTTATAAATTTATCACGATTTATTCGTGGCGGGCACTTGTTCGATTTAGATTGGTTATGGCAACAGACTATTAAAGATATTCGCCTTGATTTAACAACGTTTCATAATCAATCATGTGATTTTTACATTGTCGCCACTGCAATTGAAAATGGCGAAGCCCAATATTTAAAAGCCACAGCTAAGCAATTAGAACAACAACTTAAAGCATCATGCGCTATTCCAATTGCCTATCGAGATTTTCCGTCTATTGGTGGATTAAAGATGACCGACGGTGGAGTTGCCGATTCAATTCCTATTCGTAAAGCGTATGAAATGGGTGCTAATGAAGTAACCGTGATACTTTCTCAACCGCTTGGCTATCGAAAAAAACCAAATAAAACACCTTGGCTTACAAAACATATTTACAAAGATTACCCTGCACTTATTCGCGCTACGTTAGCACGCACTGAAAACTACAATGCCAGTATCGACTTTATTCACAACCCGCCAGCTAACTGTAAAATAAACATCATTGCACCACCTAAAAACTTCAAAGTTGGTCGTACAACCACTAACACAAAGAAATTAGCTGATGGTTATTTGATGGGCTTTAATGCTGGTCAAAATTACTTAAGCCGTATTTTAGTCACTTAAAAACCAAACTCTTTGTTAGCAACAAAATCCGGGGAATATTATCAATTAAGTGACGTTCTAAGTAGTTTTAGTACCAAATACACAACCGTGTACTTGGTACTCTATCGAGGTAATATTAGATTTTATGTTTAAGTTTAGGTCTACTATATTTTAAATTCATTTACTTGCTGCTGTAACGTCGCTGCCAATATTGCTAACTCCTGAGATGCTTGCGCATTTTGCTGTGAACTTTCACTAACAGACAAAATACTTGCGCTGAACTCATTAATATTACTACTTAGCTCATGCGCAACCATTTTTTGCTCTTCTGTCGCTGTTGACACTTGGGTATTCATATCTGCAATTTGAGTGACCTCTTGATTTATCTCACTTAATACTTGAGACGAATACTGTGCATGGTCAACACTTTCTTGGGCACTGCTTTCAGCATTTCCCATCGACGCAGCGGCTTGTTGCGCCATTTCCTGTAATTTAGTGATCATTTCATTGATACTTGCTGTTGCCTTTTGGGTGTTATGGGCAAGCTGCCTTACTTCATCCGCAACAACAGCAAAGCCTCGTCCTGAATCCCCCGCTCGTGCAGCTTCAATTGCTGCGTTAAGGGCTAATAAATTAGTTTGTTCTGCGACGCCTTGAATCATCATAACAACTTGATTAATATCGTTTGTTTGCGTATTTAATTCATTTATAAGTTGAGTATTATCATTGACTAAATGTGACAACGTTTTTATTGATTCTATGTTATCTGCAACTGCTTGTTGTCCTTGTTGTGCTTTAGTGTCTGCGTTTGTAGCTTTATCAGATGTTGCAAGTGCATTTTGAGCCACCTGCTCAATCGCACTACTCATTTGCGTGATCGCGGTTGCTATCATCGCTGATTGTTGCTCTTGCTCTGTTGCTGTCGTCGCTACTTGATCGCTAATCGAGTTCATTTGTTCAGCAGCAGACGATAATGTCATTGTTGCGCCCGAAACGTCCGTTACTAACGTATGAATTCTTGCCACCATGTTATTAAAATGTGTTGCGGTTTCAGCAATTTCATCTTCACCCTGAACATTAGCTCGTAATCTCAGATCTGCATCATTTGCAATTTCAGATATTGTGTTACGTAATGACATAAGTGGATTATGAATTGATCGGTATATAAAATAGGCAATCGTCAATAAAATCAATACAAGTAATACAACTGACACTTCCATTATTAAGCTCGTCACTTCATAGCTGTCATTTGCTTGCTCTTTGAAGCTATTGGCCTCGTGTAATTGTAATTCTATTAAGGCTTGATAACTTGTACTCAAAGGGTCAAATACATTATAGAGATCACTCACAAATTGTTGCTGAGACACAGATTGGAATTCTTCGTTTGTAATACTATCGAGTAGGTTTTTCAGGTGTGCTTGAACAGGCAAAAGTTTGTTTTCTACGACACTCACTAAGCGCCGCTCTTCATCCGTTAAGTTAGTACTAAGATATGCTTGCCATTCGCTATCTGCAGTATTTTTTGCATCGTTCACTGCACTCAAAAAGTCAGGCTTTGGAATATTTCCTGCTCTATACTTATGAAATAAGTCAACAATATTCACAGCATAATTATCTGACACATTCTTTATTTGCTTAAGTGGAACAACCCTGTCTTCGTATAAATCATCTATTCCTACAACTAAGCTTCCCATTGTATTTATAGAAAATACAGCCGTTAAAATAAATATCAGTACTGGCAGTATTGCCAGTACTCCTAATCGGGTTCGTACTGAGTAATTATTAAGCATAGCGTTCCAAATTTACTTCTATTATTAGAAAAGTATAATACTAATTTTAAAACACACTGGTTTTTTTGCTAATTAAATTATAATAAATTCATCATAAGGGCGTGTTGACCTTTCGTGATTGATTTTGCAGCAGACTGTTTGGTATTTAGACAAGGCAGCGCCTATGGTGTGTGGTTGCTCCCCATAAATAGGCAATAACGCAGTATAAATGCCAAACATGCGCTGCCCAAAGGGTTCTTCCTAGGGGCGATTGACTCTTTGTTGCTCGGTTTTTACTTATTCTCACATGGATGTGAGCCAGTAGAATAACGCAGGAGCAGTTATCGAGCCCGCTAGGTTACAAACCTCGCGCCGCGATTAAATCCCCCCTAGATTGAACAAATTTCAATCCACAAAGGTCAACACGCCCTAAACCTACGAATATTTTGCTATAGTATGTTAACTATTATTGACTTACGACTGACTATGGCTTTCTCATCTTTATTACGCTATACGCTTTATTTATTGTTATTGCTCCCTTTCGCCGCGCAAGCTAATAATGCAGTTGTTAATCTTCATTTAGCCCGACCGAGTATTGTAGAATCACCCACAAATCAATACATTCATGCTTTACTAACACAAAGCTTTGCTAAGGTAGGCAAAGAAGTTAACTTTATTTACTCAATTAAGCCCATGAATAAAAAAAGGATCACTGGAGAGCTTTATAAGCCCGGTGGAATTAATTTAGCCTGGTTATCTATAGAGCCTAGCGCACACAATGATCTACTTCACACATCCTCCCCCTTGTATAAAGGGATACATGGCAAACGCCTATTGATGATCAATAAAAACCAGCAGGCAATCTTCAAAAGGATTTCGTCGCTTAATCAATTAAAGCCGCTCGTAGGGTTACAAAAACAAAGCTGGTCCGACTATAAAGTACTCAAACGAAGTGGCTTAACCGTCAATGGTGAACTAAGTTATAAAAGCATGATAAAAGCATTAGACACAAACCTTGGTGATTATTTCCCTCGCTCTGTGTCCGCAATTGAAGCCGAACTTGCAAAACAAAAACATGTAGATTTAATGATTGAACCAACAATTATGTTGCAATACCCCAGTCATTATTACTTTTATACACACAATAGAAATAAAGATTTATTAATATTACTTGAATCAGGCTTAACTCAGTTACAACAAAGTGGTGAGTTTGAGTTGCTTTATCAACGCTTTTTTGGCGAAAAGGAAAAACGCTTAAATTTATCATCAAGGAAAGTATTTAACTTAGAATAAAAGGCTTAGTTATGGTTACTACTTTGATACGTACGCTTTCCTATCTCGTTGTTTTTATATTAGGTTTTTGTTCTGGTATGTATGCTCTACCCATTATCACTGCGCCGACCTCTCCTAGTAAACTGGAACTAGCAACACATGCTCAAAAGGCAATTTATAGCGGTGAATTTAAAGAAGACCTAGAAGGATCTGATGCATTGCACTTTGGTACGGGCGAAGTTCATTTAACTAAGCGGATGATTTCGTTTGCGGGCAAATTAAGTCCCGGACCTGACTATCAGCTTTACCTCGCTAATAAATTTATTGATAATGAAACTGAATTTTTAGCACACAAGGGAAGCTTCACACGGGTAGGCAGCGTCAAAACATTTGATGGTTTTATGGTCAAAGTGCCACAAGGCATTAATATTGCTGACTTTAATACCGTTATTATTTGGTGCGAAAGCTTCAATGAATTTATTACAGCTACGCAATATCAATAAGCTGCTAAAAATTAGCGGCTTGGTTCAAAGCCGTCGTAGTGAGGTAATTGTGCATCAAACTCCTCCCAATTAGCTTTAGAACTACAAAAATTGTGGCTAATAGGTCGCTGTGTTATGTCACTATCGAGAATACCTAAGCGTAGTCTTAGACGCGTTATATCGGCTAAGTTTTCACTGTAAACAGGTGAGCCACATTTACTACAAAAATACCGATTTCGACCCGGTTTAAACTCAAACATGCTCAGAGAGTCTTGCCCTTTAGTAATGGTAAAATCGCTTCGCGCTACAAACCCATTAGTTGCATATGCTGTTCCGCTTGATTTTCGACACAAAGAGCAATGACAATGAATAATGCTGCTGATAGGGCCATCGATTTTAATCGCTATTTTTTTACACAAGCAACTTCCTTTGTACATTTACTTTCCCCTATATTTTTTAAAAAATATAACATAAGTAATTATTTTAATGTACAAAAAAAGCCGCCTTTGGAGAGGGCGGCTTTGGAAAATAGCAGTCATGGGTGGAAACTGCTAAATCAAGAGCTTTTATGCCACAGCAGCGTCGTTATCACTGTGGCGAATTAAATAATCAAACGCGCCAAGACTCGCGGTTGCACCGCTGCCCATCGCGATGATTATTTGTTTAAAAGGTGTCGTGGTTACATCACCGGCACCAAACACACCGGGTAAAGATGTTGATCCCTTTGCGTCGATTTCTATCTCACCAAATCGTGTTAACGACACATCACTGTTTTTAAGCCACTCTGTATTTGGTATAAGCCCTATTTGCACAAAAATACCAGCAAGACTTATCATTTTGCTCTCACCCGATTCGCGATCAGTGTAGCTAAGCCCCGTTACACGCTTGCCGTCACCTAGCACCGCAGTAGTTTGTGCATTTTTTATAATCGTAATATTCTTTAAACTATTCGCTTTTCGTATGAGTACTTCATCAGCACGTAATGTGTTAGCAAATTCTAAAACTGTGACATGTTCTACGATATTCGCTAAATCAATTGCCGCTTCAATACCTGAGTTACCACCACCGATCACCGCAACCGATTTACCTTTAAAAAGCGGTCCATCACAGTGCGGGCAATAAGCAACGCCATGTCCACGATATTGGCTCTCCCCAGGCACATTCATTTCGCGCCAACGCGCACCTGTTGCAAGTACTAAGGATTTAGCACTTAACACTGCGCCGTTTGCCAAAGTGATGTCATAGCCATTGTTATAACTTAGCCCTACAGCACGTTGATTATTCATTACATCCACATTATATTCTTTAACGTGTTCTTCAAGTTGGGCAACAAGTTTGGGGCCTTCTGTTGCTTTGATCGATATAAAATTCTCGATACTTAATGTATCCGCCACTTGACCACCAAAACGTTCAGCAACAATACCGGTATTCAAGCCTTTGCGCGCGGCATAGATGGCTGCAGATGCACCTGCAGGGCCACCACCGACCACTAATACATCAAATTGCTCTTTTTCGTTCAGCGATTGAGCTTGACGAACGCCTGCCTTACTATCAACTTTATTTAAAATCGTACTAAGCGTCATTGCCCCTTGACTAAATAGTTGTCCATTTAAGTACACTGCGGGCACGGCGAGGATATTTCGTTGCTCCACTTCGTCTTGAAATAACGCACCGTCTACCATAGTGGCGGTGATCAGAGGATTAAGAGCTGCCATTAAATTAAGTGCTTGCACGACTTGCGGGCATGTCTGGCAACTCAATGAAATATATACTTCAAAATTCAGTGGTTCACTCAACGAACTTATCTGCGCACGCTGCTCATCAGAGACCTTACTGGGATGGCCGCCACTGTGAAGTAAAGCCAGCACTAAACTTGTAAACTCATGCCCCATAGGTACACCCGCAAAGGTTATTTGGGTTTCTTTTATGGGTGAGTACACCGTCATTGAAGGACGACGTACATCGTTATCTGGGTTGTTTCGTACTAAAAATTGATTACTTAATGATGCGATGTCATTCGCTAGGTTTTCTAATTCTGTTGACTTTTTGCTGTCATCCAAAGCGATAAGCAGCTCAACAGGATCTGTTATAGATTCAAAGTGGCTTTTTAATTGATTTTTTATGTTTGTGTCTAACATGACTTAGCCTTCGTTTTCAGCAAAAGGGTGCCCATCATCACGCTAATGTGCTTAATAAAGTTGTGATGATGGGCGTTTTGGAACACATTAATTATGTGCAACCATATATTTAGATTTTGCCAACTAAATCAAGAGACGGCGCAAGAGTCTCTTCACCTGGCTGCCATGATGCAGGACAAACTTCGCCATCATGTGTTGCAATATATTGCGCTGCTTGTACTTTGCGTACGAGTTCTTTTGCACTGCGGCCAATGCCTAAATCATGAGTTTCGATGATTTTTATTTCACCTTCAGGGTTCATTACAAACGTACCACGTAACGCCAAACCTTCTTCTTCAATCATCACACCAAAACTGCGTGTAATACGCCCTGTTGGATCGCCAATCATTGGATAAGTGATTTTGCCGATAGTGTCTGACGTATCGTGCCACGCTTTGTGCGTAAAATGTGTATCTGTAGAAACAGAGTAAACTTCAACACCCATTTCTTGTAATTGTGCGTAATGATCTGCTACATCGCCTAATTCTGTTGGGCATACAAATGTAAAATCGGCCGGGTAAAAGAAGAAAATTGACCATTTACCTAATACATCTTTCTCGCTTAGTTCAACAAAATCACCATTGTGATAAGCCGTAGCGTTGAATGGTTGTAGTTTTGTATTAATCAATGAAGTGCTCATAGTATTCCTCATGGGTATTTAAATAAAAAATAACAACACACTGTGTGTTGGCTTGAGACATACAATAGAGCGTTTGCTTAAATTAATAAAATTGATTGTTTGGATTGATGTAATCGAATATACAGATTGAACTTCCTGCTTATAACGATCGTATACGGGATATGGGCATGCTTTTAAGTTAGCGTTTTTCAATTTCTAAATGGTACAATGGTGTGTTAAATTTGTATTAATAACTCCGTGTAAGGTAAGCCATGAACAAATTTGTTAATCATATTCAGTTAGGTTATTTAGGCCTCGTGCCATTTTTAGGCTGTGTTGGATGGCCTTTACTCGTTGGTAGTAACCAATTTAACATGCAATTTTTTACCTTTTATAGTATTGCAATATTAGCGTTTATGGCGGGGAATTTATGGCATGCAGGAAATCAACGTTACAGCGATGCTTTAAAAGCCGTGATACCCGTTATACCACTTGGGTTTTTAGCTTTCGTACCACAAACAGTCACTTTAATATGGTTAGCTGTTAGTTTTTGGCTAGTGTTCTTTTTTGAGAAGTCGAACCCACAATGGCAAACCTACCATGCAGATTATCAAAAAATGCGTTTTGTGTTAACTTCTGTAGTTTTTGTCTGTCACACTTTTGTGATCGGAATAAGTTTATATCCTAACTAGCTCGCCCTTTAAAGCGGTTTCATGTACCATCCGCGCACTGCTTTTTAGGATAACTTATGATAGATAAACTTCGTCAACAGCTTGATCAACTCGGTGAAAACTACGTTGAAAAAAATGCCAATTTCAAAATTAAAGTAATCCCTTTCTTTTGTGCCATACACATAAAAAAAGACCATAAGAGTGAAGGCCGACTATCATTTTATTCTAATCAATGGCTTGAAATTGCTTTAGTGGTAATGTTTTTACTGTTTGGTTTGATGATTTTTGATACAGAATCCGGTTTTACAGACGGGCCAATCCAGATTGCGTTTGCTGTATTAATCACTTTTAACTTGATCATAAAACAAATTGCTATTGAAGGCTTAAAAACCCGACTCGCTTTATGCCCTATTAGAGAAAAACCATAACATTCGCTAAAGAGGCTTCGCGAAACAGACATTTTAGTACTATATATAAGGTATAAAAATAACTTTGTTGGCTTTAAATGAAGCATACCAATTGGCTTATCTGTATTTGGGTTGTGGTGTTCATTTGCACATATTTTTTACTTTCTCATGAGCAATCACAATTCGACACGATTGAAGAGTTATTCTGGGCGGGTATCTCTGTTTCACTCACGTTGCAAGTTTATTCCTCTTTAGGTAATAGGGTCTTAATAGGCGCATGGATTTTATATTGCTCAGGACTAATATTTGATTTACTAGATGACTTGTTAGATGCGCAGATGTTTCCTTTTCTGATCTTTGATACTACGTTCAAGCATGTTGGTTTCCTATTAACGTGTGCAGGATTGTTTTCGTTAATCACAGAAAAACGCGCAACAATAAAAAAGCTCAATATTGAAATTCAAACCCGTCAAACTTTGCAAGAACAACTGGAATTTGAAGCAAGTCACGACAAACTTACCGCCTTGGGTAACCGACGCGCCTGCTTTGCACGCTTTGATGAACTTAAAGAACACTTTCATCTCATCTATTACTTTGATTTAGATAACTTTAAGTTTGCTAATGATAATTATGGTCATCAATGTGGTGATGAAATTTTAGTTGATTTTGCACAACGCCTTAGTAAGCACTTTACTAAACAAAATTGCTTTCGCCTAGGTGGCGACGAGTTTATCGCTTTTTGTGATGATGAAAATCCTAACATAGATGAACTAAGAATATACTTAACGGCTTTTATGCAACAATATAAAGTTGGTGTGAGTATTGGTTTTGCAGAGCTAAATAACGACGATAACCCCGATCATCTTCTGCATATAGCAGATCAAAATATGTATCGAGATAAAACCAGTAAATCAATGCGTCAGCGCTGTCGAGAAAACGACAGCTAACTTTGTTATATACCAAGCCACCTCAAGATGCAGAATTCAGCGTTTCACAGAGGCTTAATATCAAGGCGTTACTTTGTAGGAATGGCCGCCCCTTTTAAGAAGGAACAACGATGAGAGTAAGTCGCTGTGAAAAGCCCAACGGGTTGGTTTAAAAGCGATTTATACTGCGTTATTGATTTTAACAATAGAACCACTATTACTTGTAATCAATGCCTTGCCTAAATCGCTTTTAATTCCAACGACGCTCGCATCTTGAGGTGGTTTGGGTATACTGGCGCAATCTTGTGTTAAAAAACCATAATTCATGTATTTAAACCCTAACTGGCGTATTCTCACTGTAGGTGATGGTGACCTTTCTTTTTCACATGCGTTATATCGTGCAATTAAACCTAAGAAACTCATTGCCTCAACTTATGATGATGAGCATACAATTAAAACCAAATACACTGACAATGCATTCAGTGACCTTACTGATAATAAAGTAACCGTATTAACTCATTTTGATGTAACGAATAAAGATACATGGCGTCGTTTGAATAATGACACGTTTGACGTCATTATTTTTCAATTTCCGCTGATCCCAGCATTTGCAGGAAAAACTGCTTTTGTTGAAAATACTCAAAAAAATAGCCTAAACACATTAAACCGTGCGTTGTTACACCAATTTATTAAATACGCTTGCGAACTTGCTCTGGATAAATCAGGGCCGATGCTTTGCTATATTACCTCTAAAGATGTGAAGCCCTACTTACATTGGAATATTGAGGGCAGCTTAGTTGCTGGGCTAGATGCGAGTTACTTAGGTAAAATACCTTTTGATATTTCCAAATTCCCTGGCTATAAAATTCGCAATGTTGATAGAGATAAACACGTTAAAGATACCAGTGGTATCACTTATATTTTTAGCCCAAAAAGCAATGCAGATCTTAAGTCAATACTGACCTACCCTGACTACTTAACAGATAATCACTGTGATCTATGTCGAGCGGGCCCTTTTCATGGCAACGAAGATCACCAAAAACATATCAATGCAAAAAAACATCAGCAAATGCTAGCTTTAGAACATGAATGGAAAAACTGGTTAACTCATTTTAATAACAAGGAAGAGCTATGAACTTTGTCATCGTCGGAACCAATTTTATCAGCGATACGCTACTGAGAGCGGCACAAACCCTACCTGAATTTAACTTATATGGCGTATGCTCAAGAGCAACAAGCAGCGGTGAAGCATTTTTAATAAAGCATAACCACCATAATGCAAAAGTGTTTACCACTATAGAGCAGGTTTGTAATGATGAAAATGTCGATGTAGTTTATATAGCTGCGCCAAATAGCCTGCATAAACCCTATGCCATTAGCTGCTTAGAATCGCAGAAGCACGTACTTGGCGAAAAACCTTCTGCGGCGAATAGTCATGAGTTAAAAGATATTATTTGCGCCGCAAAAAAACACAACCGCCTCTATATGGAAGCAATGATGACGACGCATCTGCCTAATTTTGAAATCATTAAAAATGCTTTACACAAAATTGGCACCCCTCGTAAATACATTGGTCAATACAGTCAATATTCGTCTCGTTACGATAGGTATAAAAGTGGTGAACGCCCAAATACATTTTTACCTGAATTCGCCAACGGCGCGCTTGTCGATTTAGGTATTTATCCGCTGTATATTTTAATTGCACTGTGGGGCGCACCCAAGAGTGTACAGGCTAGTGGGGTATTACTGGAGACTGGTGTTGATGGCGCTGGCGATCTATTACTCAATTACGATGATAGACAAGCGGTGATCAGTTATTCAAAGATCTCCCAAGGAGATAACTTTACCGAAATTCAAGGTGAAAAAGGCAGGCTACGCATTGAAGCCGTGTCGCAGCTTAAACGCGTTCAGTTTATAGCGAATGACGGTACTGTTGAGGAACTATCAAAACCATTTGATACACACTTTATGCGCTATGAAGTTGCCCACTTTATTAAAACGGTTAATTCGCAGTTGTGTGAGTCACCAATTAATACGCATCAATTATCGCTCGATGTCATGACCGTGCTCGATAATGCACGTAAGCAATTAGGTGTGAGCTACCCAAATGATAAATCAAAAGTGTAATCTAATCGGTTATCTTTTAAAGAGTTTATTGTTTGCTAGCGGTTTAAATTAACGCCGGGGCTAGCAGTACTGTGCCCCTTTCCTAGCCTCATTAATTACCGCCAAAACGGTCACCATTTTTAATCGCAAAACCTTACTACCACTAGTAAAAAAAAGGTAAAATGACTAAAACATTACTCTTTGGTTTAAGGATTGCAATGCCGCGTACAATCTCCCCTTTTTTTCTCGCTATTATTTGTGTATTACTGGCAATGGTCACTTTGCAATCTGGTATTTCTATTGCTAAAAACCTTTTTCCTATTATTGGCCCAGAAGGCACTACAGCCCTGCGCCTCGGTTTTTCTGCCATCATTTTATGCTTAGTGTTTAAACCATGGAAAGCATTTCCTCGTCTAGGTCAACGCCTTCCTATTGTTATTTATGGTTTAAGTTTAGGCGGGATGAACATACTATTTTTTCATGCTATTGAGCGTATTCCGCTTGGAATTGGTGTCGCATTGGAATTTACAGGGCCTTTAGCTGTCGCGCTATTATCATCGAGACGAAAACGCGACCTGTTTTGGGTTGGCTGTGCTATTGCCGGGATTTTTATGCTTCTTCCTGATATGACCGGTGAAGAAAGCCTTGATCCTATAGGTGTTTTACTCGCTCTTGGTGCAGGAGCATGTTGGGCGGGTTATATTTTATTTGGTAAAAAAACAGGTAATCAAGGCTCTGGAGGCATGACAGTAGCACTTGGGATGAGTGTAGCCGCCATTGTATTAGTCCCCTATGGTGCAATATCACAAGGTGCTGCATTACTCACCTGGGAAGTGATACCGTTAGGTTTGTTAGTCGCAGTGATGTCGAGCGCCTTGCCTTATACGCTTGAGATGGTGGCATTACGTAACATGCCTGCACAGGGTTTTAGTATTATGATGAGTTTAGAGCCTGCAATTGCTGCAATGGCAGGGTTTATGATTTTAAGTGAGCTCTTAAGCATTTGGCAATGGTTAGCTATTTTACTTGTCATTATTGCATCTGTGGGTAGCTCATTATCCGTTAAGCAAGAACCTGCACCTAAAGAGCAAGTATGATTGGCTAATCTGATACTATAATTCGTACTAATAGCACGATAATCTCTCTGGAACAGGCACATACGACCAATTACATACAAGGATGTTAAAATGTTGAACTGGTTAAAAAACACATTATCCAAGAGTATCTGGCACACATTAGCTATGATAATCATAATGCTTGTTGCTGGCCCTGAAATCATGATTAGTATGGAGTTAATGGCTATAGTTGAAGTGTTAGGCGCTTCAACATTCGTTGCAATGTATTTTAGCGGGTTAAAATTATTTATTTGTAATTGTTGGAATAGGTTTAAGACATTTGAATCCCATTCTTTTTTCTTTATCCCGTCATTCAGGCTCTGTTGAACTTTGCGGATTAAAATTTGTTAAACCGCGAGGCGATTTGATCACGGAGCAAGGTTTGGCATCGAGTGGGCTAAGTAAAAACCGAGCAAAGTGTGTGCGTCCTGCTCACGACCCTTACCTAAATACCAGACAGGCTGTCTGCAAATTTAACCTTAAAAGGTCAACAGACCCTAATAAACAATACGGTTTCCCCCTGCATTTTTAGCTCGATACATCGCCTGATCCGCATATTGAATTAGCTGCATATCGCTCGTTCCATTCTCAGGGTAGCTTGCAATGCCAATACTACTTGATAGATCTAAAATTAAGCTTTCAATTTTAAATGGGTGCTTACATTGCACACAGATTTTTTCAGCAATATTATAAATATACTCCCGTTCACTTATACCATTGAGTAACACTACAAATTCGTCACCGCCTAGGCGTCCAACGGTGTCATAGCTTCTAACACAACTCAATAATCGCTGCGAAATACTTTGTAATAACTTATCGCCAATGAGATGGCCATGGGTATCATTAACATCCTTAAAACCGTCTATATCAATAAATAACAACGATAACTCTACTGCGCTGCGATCGGCCTTTGTTAAGGCATGTTGGATACGATCAAGTAATAACATTCTATTTGGCAGCCCTGTAAGTTGGTCGTGCCCGACCATATATTGAAGCTGCTTTTCAAACTCTTTACGCTCAGTAATATCATGCGCAACTGCAATTCTAACTTGGTGTAGCTCAGACCATCTAACAGACCACAGTATATGTAATACTTGCCCATCTTTACGCACCCAGCGATTTTCAAATCGTGGTCTTGACTCCCCCGATAATAAAACTTCAACCGTGTCGTGGGTGATATCATGATCATCTTTATAAACAAAATCAATCATTGGCTTACCTATCACTTCACTTGGAAGGTAACCAAAGATATTTTCAAATGCAGCACTGACAAAAACAAAATGACCTTTTTTATCAACAACACAGACTGCATCTAGCATCAACTCGAGTACATCTGTTAGACAAAATAATTCATTATTTTTCATTCAGCCATTTTTCCTGTTTAGAATTCGTAGTTTGGTCTACCGTAATCCATGTAGTAAGCAATGCGAAGCTAAGCTTATTTATAGTTTATTATAGAGTAAATTACATATCTTAAACGTACTTTTACTGTTTAACCTCATAATAAGAATCGAATTATAAAATAATGATATGTTGCCCTATATACCCAAGCCACCTCAATATGCAGAATTCAGCGTTGCATAGCAACTTAATATCAAGGCATTACTTTGCACCCTTTAAGAAGTAGCAACGATGAGATAAAGTGCCTGTGAAACGCCCAAACGGTTGGTTAAAATAAATAACGCACTTTAAAGGTAAGCTGGTCTTGATCGCGTTCTTGCCATAACGTATTTAAGTTACGTAACCATTTATGGGAGCCTACATCATCATCGAAGCTCGCACCACCTCGGTTGTATACTAAATAAATATCAGAATACGCACCTAACTTATAACGTAGCTTTATTTGACTTGTAAAGCGTTGATCAGTAAAGCTATTGTCTATACCTACTTGTTTATTTAGCTGGTTTTGTGAAATATCGTATACTGAATCTGTTTTAGCATCTAAAATAACCCATTGGAAAATAACGCTTAATTCCAAATTATCGGTAATTAAACCGGCTGCATTCAAATAGCTAACATAAAATTTACGGTCAAACTGCGTAACTTGATCTGGGTCGGTACCAATCACTAACCCATCACCAATTCGGTAAAATTGGTTGAATTTAACGCTCCAGTTATGATGCGGCATCCATGTCATATCAACGGCGTATTGCTGCGCTAGTCCATCAATACCTTCTTCGTCTAACTGAAAGCTGGCAGCCCAACTAAACTCCCCAGTATAAGAACTACCATAAAAGAGTCGGCTACTAAGTGTGCTGTTACTTTGATAAAGCCCTACACCACGACCAATTAAATCATCCCACCCTGATGTAAAGTACTTAAGTGATGCACTGGCCGTTGCACCATTATCTAAAATAAATGATGCTGTATAAGCTTGTAATGCAGGGAGCTTTAAACCGTTATCGGTACTTTGATAACTGGTATCAATGCTGTGTTTCACTTGGTTTATAAAACCGTCAGAGTAATTAACCGCATGATTATAATTAAGTTCAGTTACTCGCCAGTTATTACGCTGTTTATAACCTAAATCATTATTTTCAAATTGATCATCAAGGCGTAAATAGTCACCTGCAAGGCTTACATTTGGATTAAACTGGTATTTAACATTAGCGCTTAAGCCATAACCTTGTTGATCAATTTCTTGAGTACCATAATCAACTTTACCTTGTTGAATATCTGAAAATAACAGCGCACTTTGTAAAGACCACGTTTCACTTTGATATTGGCTGTCAAATGCCGCTGTTTTTGCTTCACGTGCTAACCAAGGTCGCTCTGTTTGTGTCACTAGCAGCCCTGATTGCCAGTTATCTTGGCGAAAACGTGCTCGACCCACATAAAATTCTTTGCCTGCATCTGATTCTAAATCGTCTTCATGTACCGCAAAACCTGCAAATTGCCAATGCTCACCTTGGTGGACAAAACGCCCGGCAGCATCAATCGGTGTTATCTGCTCTGTCCCATCATCACTACCCGCACCAATACGTCGCGTATGAATAAGCCGCGTATTTTGCTCTGCTGTTACATTTAGCACACCAATATCTTGAGTGAAAAACGCTCGTTTATCTGTCGTTAGAGTTTCAACTGTGGAATAGTTAACTACCAACTCATCGCTATCTACTTGACCAAAATCAGGGTTAACCGCCACACTCAATTTTTGATGATGATCGGGTTTGTAAATTAAATCAAAGCCGATATCGACATTATTGTCGTCAGCAATAAAGTTTTGCTCAGACGTTATGTAAGGCACAAATGACCACTGCTGAGAAGTAGGGATCTGGGCCAGTACTTTCGGCATATTTAAATAAAAATCACTCTTACCCGTAGTCTGCTGTTGCGACCCATAGATATGATTTTTCGCTAATTCATATAATTGTAAAGACACCCCCACGCTCGCCAAATCTTGTTCATCACGGTTTGGCCTAAATGAAACCGTTTGCCAAGGTATAAATATTTCATTCGTCCAGTAATCAGGGTACTCATAAAAAGCTGACTGCCATACGCCATCCCAATCGAAGTCAGTGGTTAATTGCGGTGTTAATACAGCATCTTGAATGCCTCCACCTAATGTGGCCGAAAACTGATAGGCGCCACTGCCATCCCCTGAAAAATCTATCACAAAACGGTTAAAATCAGCTTGCATAAAGCCATCTTGTAGGTTGTATTGCTTTTTACGGTCGCCTTCTTTTTGAAAGTTTTTAAAACCAATATAAATGCCCTCTTCAGTGGTAAATACGAGTCCCTGTACTTTGTTTTGAGTTACTTCCAGTGTGGCGGGGACTACTTTAAAGAAGTCATGATAAGCCGTCGCGTTATGCCATTGAACCTCGTTCAACTGACCATCTATTTTTATATCTTCTGCGATCACAAACTGGCTCACCAACAAGGCGGCCGACACACTTACTAACGTTTTCATCATTGCATTTACTTTGTGTAATTATTTTCTTTATAAGAACAAAAATACGTGCATAAAAATCTGATTTTTTACTGAATAAAGATGACTAGTCCCTTATCTTTATTGACTTTTATCTGAATAGCGGTATGTTTAGGTAGATTCAAACTGGTAACAAAAAAATGCAGTCAATAGATATAAATAACAACCAAGATCCAACAGCCGAGAAAGTAACTATCTATTATTTTGATGACTTTGCTTTTGACGCACAGCACGATGAACTTAAAAATATTGCAAGCAATCTTGTACAGAAACTAGAGCCTCAAGTTGCGCATTTATTGCGGTTGTTTTTAGCCAGCCCAGATCAAGTGATCTCAAAAGAGCTGATCCAACAAAGCTTATGGCCTAACACGGTGGTTGAGCAAAACAGTTTGTATCAAATATTAACTAAATTACGCCGTGTCTTAAATGATTCAACCAAGTCACCTAAGTGTATTAAAACTGTGCCTAAAAAAGGCTATCGGTTTATTGCCAATGTAAGCACTGAGCTGCCAAAACCACTTGCAGATATAATTCCAACAACTAAAAATGAAAAATCTTTAAACCAACCCCCAACTCGATGGATGTGGTTACTCCCTGTAATAATTGTGTGTTTTAGTGCCTATGCATTTTTTAATAGCGATGAACCCGAAATAAAAGTCCCACTTTATCATCTCGAAGATGTCAGTTACGCATTAGGGTTAGAGTTTGATGTAGACGCTCACCCACATGCAGATTTGCTCGCCTACATTAAAGATATAAAAACACTCACGATTAGTAATAAGCAAGGTTCTGTGTTATTTCAGCAGCCAAGCACCTATCGTGCTGCAAAGCCTAGTTGGCAAAAAGAAGGAAAATTGCTGGCCTATTGGCAATACCGAGAAGATCAATGCGATTTAAAAATAATCACCCCGCAAGGTGCTATCGCACACAATGGCCCAGCCATCTCGTGTGAATTAGCACAAAAACCTGTTTGGAAAAACAGTAAAGAGCTTATTTTAACCATTAAACAACACGGTACTTTAGTCCCGTATTTATATAGATTAACTAATAATGCTCTTATTCCTTTGCCTTTAAAGTTACCTCAAAACAGCATCTATAAAGGCGCTTTAAATGCATGGAATGACAAAACATATTATTTATTAAATCATAAAGACCACACTAGCAGTTTGATTGAGCTAAGCGGTCGTACTGTACTCAACTGGGATTTTCCAATTTGGCTAGCAACGTTTGATCCACAGCAACAAACAATTGTCAGTAACGATGTCAGTCAGCGTCACGGCTTAATAGCAACACGACTAGATAAAACACACTACCCGATATTTAGCACCGCGCAGGGCCTATTTAGCAGTATCTCAATTGATCATGCTGGTGATATGTATACTGCCATTGAGAGCTGGCAGGTAAATATTCGTGATAAAGACAATTTACCTATTTTTTCAACATCAAGCATTGACTACTTACCCGTAAGTAACGCTTTAGGCGAAACTGCATTTATGTCGCGACGCAGCGGTATTTGTGAAGTCTATTTACACAGTGAAAATAACGTCACGCGCTTATCGCAACATAAAGGCTATGAGTATGTGCAATTTTTAGAATGGCGACCTGATCTATCCATGCTAGTTTCAAACCGTGATATGGATATTGCTCTGTACGATCGCCAAGGTATGGTACAACAATTTACCAGCGCACTTGATCAGTCAATTAAAAATTTAGGATGGTATAACGCGGACACACTCTATGCATTTGATGGTAAAACGGTGCATTTATATAATCTGCAAGGTCGCTTACTTTCATCTATTAGTCTTGACGCACAACTTGCTTACTATAATGTTTATAATTCAAGCTGGCTCATCCTTAAAAATAATCAGTTGTTCAATTTAACTGAGCTGACTAATAACATGTTCTTTGGTAATAAATTGACTGATAAACAGCTCGCAAACAGCGTTACTTTAACCAATAAACAAGTTAATCAATTTCATAATATACGCATAAAGAACAATAACTTGTATTGGCAATCATCATGGTCAAAACACGATCATATTTGGCAATTGAATTTAGCCACTCAACAGATAACTAAAGTGGCCAAAGGCAATTTGATTTGGCATTTTGATATAAACGCCAATGAGGAGCTCACTATTGCTAAAATGGAAGCGCTAGAGGGCGATATTAAACGCTTAACCACCGTTAATTAACTGATCTTGCAGTTAAAAGGACTTAGCGATACACCTGAAATAACTGCTTTACATTTACTTTAGCCTGTAACTTAGCGGCAATTAAATACAACCCAGCTAATTTTCGGTGTATAAAGAGCGCATCAACCGGCGGGGTATGCCACTGCTGTGCATCTGTACTCATTGCCATACCTGCATTTTTCAAACGCATTGCAAGATCACTACTGCCAAAATCATATGCCTGCTCACTTCGTAGTGGCTCACACGCTAACATAAACAAATCAAGTACGTTGTTTTTATAGCTATCAACAATGTCATCTTGAAAATAACCAATAGCCACTGCAGCACTAAAAGCACTCTGGCGATCATTATTACTGGCGGCACTTAAAAGCGCACGATACCCATCGCTGAGCTTATCAGGTACTTTTCGAGTTGCCCCAAAATCAAGTAGCACGATGCGCTCTGAGGCTATTTGATACTGAAAATTAGCGAAGTTAGGATCTGTTTGCATCAGTTTAAAATCAAACAACTCATGGAAAAATAGCGAAATAAAATCACTCGCAATATGGTCGCGTTGAGCTTGAGTCAAACTGTCTAACGCCTCAATCGGCTGTGCCTCAACATACTCCATTGCTAAAATTTGTTTTGTACTGTACTGCTCATATAAAGCAGGCACAATATAGCGTGGTTCGTTCGCTAATAACGAGCCAAAACGTTGCAAATAACTGCCTTCTAGTTGGTAATCCGCCTCAGCGAGTAGCTGCTTTTTGGCTTCTGCCACTAAGGGTTTAATATCAAGGTCTTTAGGCAGTAAACGCGATAGAGTAAGCAAGGTCATCACATTATCAACATCACTTTGTACGCTTTGTGCAATTCCTGGGTATTGAATTTTTACAGCCAGCTTATTTCCTTGCTCAGTAACCGCATGATGAACTTGACCAATTGACGCTGCTGCAAACGGCCGTAATTCAATGTGAGAAAGGGTATCAATCCAATTATCGCCCCACTGCGTTTTTAAAACGCCAATCAGCTGCTTATGCGGCATAGGGTTAGCATCGGCTCTGAGCATCGCCAATAATTTCGCTAATTCAGGGCTCAGTAAATCACCGGCATCCATTGATAATAGTTGCCCCAACTTCATTGCAGCACCACGTAAATGTGCCAGCTGTTTAGCTAAATGCTCAATGTTCTTAGGTTGAAGCAACAAGTTTTTATTATTCCATGACTCGCCTTTGAGCGCGCCCTTTGCACCGGACACCAGCATATTACCAGCCACTTTTCCTGCCATTGAACCTAGTTTTGCAAACCGTGAAAATCGTGATGTGGGAATTGCACGCTCTTTAGTCATTATAAGTCCTAAAATTTTGTAGTCCTACGTTATTAATACACAAGCTTATGCTGTCGAAACACATTTAAAATTCCGAAAAACTAAAGCTCAACGACTTAAGATCACGTTGATGTAGAAGGTAAAACATCTTTGTTTTTACTGGATAAATAAAATACCCACACAAAAAATATCATAAAAATTAAATCATTGAGCCCATAGATACTATAAAAAACACCAGCTAGAATATCCTCTGAGTAAACGGCCTTTACGCTGTTTTCACTATGCCACAGAATCCAAATAACAACATAAATCAGCTTTTCGACAGCAAAAACAGCCGAAATCCACTTCGCGCTTGAATTACTCAAACCAATGCAAAGATACGCAAGCCCCCACATTACAATCATGAGAAGCCCAAAATTAGACATCACTACGGGATCCGCACTATTAATTGCCGTATTTGTAAAACCACGTGAAAATACCACAACACTGAAATTCATCAGTGCTGCTAATATAAATCCCCTTTTAATTAATGTATTCTCCATATTTTCCTCTTTCGTTTAATAACCAGTGAGTTCGGCATAGCCTTTGCCATTAAAGCCGCCAGTCGCTTTAACTCGTCCTTCCCAATATTCTATTGATAATTGGTTTCGAGAGTCCTTTGTAATGCTTTCAATAATGATGGCTTCGCTATTATCTAATTGGACTTGCCATTTACTTGGGTAATCTCGATTACCCAAACTCACAGTATTAATCACTGTCAATGTAATATCTTGTTGAGGAATTTGAGTTACCTTGCCATTGGCCGAAATTTTACTCCCACTGCAATAATCATAACCTTGATCATCACCACGAATGCAAAACAGCATTAAGCCTTTTTTGTCACCTGATTGACTGTCAACAAGGCTAAACCAATCCCAGCCGCGCTGTTGTTTATCTAGTAAACTGGCAGACCATTCTCTGTCATACCATGCATTTCCCGTGACGCTGTAATGATTGCCCGCAAAAGTTAGCTTGCCAGTTACATTCAAAAATGGGTAACTATAATAATACGATGCATGACCACTTTGCGTTTTTTGGCTGTAACCATTATCACCATGCAAAGTAAGTGGGCTTTGCGCTAATGTCAGTTCAACAGCATAACCCTCTTGCTCAGCTGATAAAGTTAAAGGCAAAAATGTGTTCTCATTACTTTTTAACTGCCAGTTATCAATTGAAGCATTAAAGGGCGAGCTTGTTACACTCGCCTGACCTACTCGAGCAAAACGTTCAAAAGCAATATGCTCTTGCTTGTTCTGCATAGCAAAATGAGCAAAATAAAGGTTATTATCCCACCACTGTGAATTAATCTTGCTTGGCATTAACGTACGAAATAATGTCCATTGCACACCAAATGTTTCATTGTTTGCTGTTTTTAAATTAGCAGTGAGATACCACCACTCAATGCCCTGCTTGTTATGAATACCGTGGTCCTGAGGAAAACTAAGGATTTCACTTGGTTTAACAGGTTCCCCTATCGACACTTGTAATGCAGAGCCCATCTCTGTTTTCTTACTTTTTTGCTGTTCAGCTGGTTGGCATGCACATAAAATACATAAAACAAATACACTGAATAGTCTATTTTTTAGCATGCCTTAGTGCTCCTGCGATTCTTGTTTTATTATTCGTCGAATAGGTAAGTAAGCACATACAACTGATACGCCTACAAGCGTTAAACAGGTCAATAATAAATGCATAAAATCAACGCTAAAATGAATCGTCCACCCAAAGGCTATCGGCATGACAAATGCCAGTAAAGCATACCCAAGAGCAAACCCTAAGGGGATCGCAAATAGAGTTGTAACAAGCACGACCCCACTAGTTTGCAGAAGTTTCATACCAAGTAACTGGTATTTTGTAACGCCCAAATGCCGTAAAATAGTAAGCTGTTTTAACTGATTAGTGCTTAAACTTAATAAGCTGGTACATAAGCTCAATAATGCAATCGCTAAAATAAAACTATTGAGTGCCTTAGTGACAACAAACGTGTCTTCAAATAATGTTTTGGCATAGCGCTTAAACTGCTTGTTGTCTAAAATCTGTGTACTATCTTGGTTAAAATCTTCAATTAAACGTTCACTAAACGCCGCAACGGTGGTGCCGACTTTTAACCGAATTGAATAGCCAAAATAGTCACTGTTTAACGCCGTACTCTTGTGTCTTTTCTCTTGCGTTAACAAAGAAATAGCAGGATTACCATAATCATAGAAAAAGCCCGTTATGCGACAGGTAAAACGTGTAGCGTTTTGCTTAAATACAACCTTATTACCCAACGAAAAACCAAACTTAATTTTACTTTGCTCATTGGCTAAACAGCCCTCATTACTAAAGTCATCCTCAGTTACGAGCTTTGCTGAGGTAAGTGAAATATGCTGATAGTGCTGAGAACCTTCACCAAAACTTGCCAACTTAGCAGGAATTTGATCAACGTTGCCCTCACTTTGCATGTAAATACTCAGCAATTTAACGCCTGACTCGCTACTCAACGTGTCCCTTAATGTGCTATCAAGTGATGTTGAACGTAAATAAATGTCTGCGCTGAGTTGTTTTTCAAGATGGGCGTTTAAAGTATTACTAAAGCTTTTTACCATAATTTGCATGCCAATAGCGCTACCGAGTGCGACTAAAATAGCAACAACTGCAATATGTAAATCTTTTAAGTAATAGCGGGTATCACAATGTAGCCACTGAGCTAATGGGTTGCGTATATGAATTGGTAAACATGCAAGAGCAGATAATACTTTGGGAACCATTAATATAAACAAAACAAGAATAGTAAAACACACGAGTAAGGCTTGTAGTTCAGTGCTCGCGTAATTTAATAACCAAATCAACACCACGCACGTACACACTAATAAAGTATAAAAAAGCCGCTCGCCTTTCACTGTTATCTGTTTTGCTTGCGCTAATAATATAACAACCAAGCCTATGATATTTAGTGAAAAACCCAAAATCACATTAAACCACTGCCAATTAATCACTAGTGCTTTATCCAGCTGATACAAGCCAACTAAGGTGCTGTTAATATCAAGCACAAGTGCATTGGCTATAACATATCCACCCGCGGTACCAAGTAAAGCTGTAAATAAACTCAAAGCCATTAGCTCGATCAGTAAGCTAATTTGAATAGCTCGCGTGTTACAGCCTAATAAATGTAACTGCTGGAGTAATTTTCTTCGTGCAGATAACGTCAGCTTTATCGCGTTAAAACTTAAAAAAGCCGCCACAATATAGCCAAGCATCGCCAGGGCCGTTAAATTAAAAAAGAATGCCTGCGATAAAATATCAAACTCTTGTTGTTGCACATCTATAAGCTCAGCGCGCCCTGCAATTAACAACTGTATTTGCGCTTGTTGCTGCTGCGTTAAATTCGATAATTCAATAAAACTAAGCTGCCCTTTGGCATCTAATAAATAATCGGCGTTCGCAAGATCTGTAATTGCCCATAAACCAATATCATCGGCAAAATATATATTTGGTTGGTGGCGCTCATTTTGGAATATAAAAGGGAGACGTTCACCTGTTGTGGTCGTGAGACGATCTTTAAATTGGGAATCAACAAGTAGCGATGATAATGCAAAAGGCCCACCAACCTGCCCGCTGCTAATCTCTGTTTGTTGATATGGTTTGCTGTTTAACCACAATAACGTATCAACACCTTGAATCCCTAATGTGCCTTCACTTGTTGCTATCCTACCTCGTAGTACTGGCTGTGCGGTTGTAATCCCTTTTTGACGAAGCTTAAGCCATATATCCCCGTTAATATATACCTTGCCTGCCAGTGGCTTAATTAGATGTGAAACAGGATTATTAATAAGTGCAGAGGAATTATCATAGCGGTTTTTTGCTTCTTGGTTTAGCCCTGCGATTGCGGTTAATAGTGCACTCCCTAAACTAAAGCCTATAAAAAACAAGGCTATTAACCATGGGTGACGACGATAGAACGCAATATGGGTGGCTAAAATAAGCTTTATTTCGTTATACAAAGTAACCATCTCTTAGTACTTTTACTTCATCAAAGTAGCTCGTTAATTCTTCAGAGTGAGTTACCATAACTAAGTTGATTTTTTTCCTGCGGCATAACTGGGTGAGTAACTTAACAACTTGATGTGAGCGTGTTTGATCTAAGTTGCCAGTGGGTTCATCGGCTAAAATTATTTGCGGTTTGTTAAGCAGCGCTCTTGCAATGCCGACTCGTTGTTGCTCTCCACCAGATAGCTGGTGCACTAAAGAGTCAAGTTTACTATCTAAACCTAACTCATTAACTAAAGTATCAAACCCTTCAACATCTTGATGTGGAAAATTAAGTTTATGCTGAAATAAAATATTTTGCTTCACATTTAAGCACTCAAGAAGTTGATAATGCTGAAATATTAAGCCGATTTTTCGCCTATACAAGGTCAGCTCGTGCTCGTTCATCGATGATAGAAGATGCCCATTAACACTAACGACCCCGCTGTGCGCCTTAATTAAACCCGCTAAGATATGTAATAAGGTTGTTTTACCCGAGCCACTATCCCCAAGTAACGCCAGCTGTTGCGAATTATCAATCGATAAATTAAGGTTATTTATAATACGCTGCTTGTTACTACCATCAGTGCGACTAAAGCACAGATCTTTAATTTCAATCACGATAACTCCTTGTTTATAAATAGCACATTAACGTAATGAGGCTCATAAAACCACCAAAAACCTCAACCTTAATAATCCCTCTTTTTAAACGTTAACCTCAATACGTTATACCAAAAGGTTTAACTCAAGTCCGCTTTGCCTTTTGAAAAGGGCTTTATTAGCAAGTAATCAACACCTGTTCAGACCAGTTAACTAAGTTAATGAAACCATTCATGTTACGTAAATATAATAGGCATTTCACTGTAAAAACAACCTAGTTAAAACGGCGTATTTTTAAATTAATAACTAGCAATAGTGGAGGGTTTACTGTTATAAATACCATACTTTAATTGCATCAATATACACATATACAATCATAAAGGACTTGGTTTGACGCAGTATTTACTTATACCTAATTAAAATTAGGCAACTTGTTGGACAATACATGATTCTTAATAACCGTTCTAAAAGTGCATATAGCTTACACACACCATTTACTTTTAATCTATTAAGCAAATTTGTATTACTACTGGTATGCTGCATGAGCCTTCCAAGTAAAGCGACAACGTTAATGTCTGGCGAGTTGTCTCGGCATTTAAAAGCAACTAACTATGGCGCTAAAGCGGATAACCGCTGGGCAATGCCCGATGCAAAAGAACAAGAAATATTTTATGCTGTTTTCAAGTCATTTTTTGCACAAAATTATCCACTTGCAAGTGAGTTAGCAAAAGACATCGGCTATCGGGTTATAGAGTTTAAAGATACGAAAACCGATAAAAAATATTACTTACTACAAGAAATAGCACAGCTACCTAGCCCTGACTTCAAAGGCGGCGGTACTTTTGTGTACAATCCAGATGGGCTCAATGCCACCTTGCAGGCACCTCATCCTAAAAGAGATACATTTACTGGCACTCAATCAATCGATGCATTTTTATACACTCAAGCAAAGTTATTAATGCTTGCTGGCACCCGAAGAGACAGCAGCCACACATTAAGTACTTGTACAAATGGTAAATATCAAGCAAGCGATGTGGCGCATCAAACAGATTCTTTCTTTAATATTGCGCACAAGTACATATCTGATTACGATGACAGTTCAGTATTTATTCAATATCACGGCTTTGGTAAAACCACGCTAGCCAAGTTGCAAAATCAATGTAATACCGATAATTCACTGATGCTTAATTTGAGCGAAAGTGTCAGATACGCGACCGCTGAGAATGAACATAGCCTGCTACATGAGCTAAAAAGAAACGTTGAAAAAGAGGGTAAAATTAAAGCCTGTGTTTACGGTAATGACACAAAAAGCTTAGGCGGTACGTGGAATGTACAGGCACGTTATACTAACGGTTCAAGTAATACATGCTCTTCAAGCTCTGTCGCATCTTCAAAGCGTTTTATTCATCTTGAACAAAGTTACTCTGTCAGAAAGTACCACAGGAATGAAATGCAAATTCATTTAAAAGCAGCGCTTGAGGCCTATTTAAAATAACAGCAAATCAAACGCTCATTGTTTAAATTAAAACAATGAGCAATCACAGGCTGAGCTAGGTAAATCACACCCTTTTTTTGGTATGCAGCTCGATGTACCGAGTGTTGGATCGCAGCAATCAACGCTGCATTTATCTTTATCGTTTTTTTAGGTTTATCGTTTTTCTTAGATTTATTTGCTTCATTTTCATGCAGTTGTTGATAAGCGCCTTTACAGTCGGTGAATCGCATTTTGACCAAACGGTAACCACAAAACACGCCATGCTCTTCAATAATGTGTTTAACCGCTTCAGAACATGATACTCCTTGATGAAGAGCGGCATGCGCACACCGAAACCCTTTATAAGGAGAAATTCTTTTTTGATAAAAGCGGATCAATAATAATGCGAGGTATTTCATTTACTGTCCTATAAAAATAATAGCGATTAAAAGCCTGCTAAATGTCCCTTAATACAACCTAACACCATAGCCCACACAACTCACTGACATCAATGATGTTGTGATTCAATGAAACCGGACACAAATTTAGGTGGTATTATTACCACTCAAACAGAGGTGTTCTATGACAAAACAACGTCGCTCTTTTTCTCAAGAGTTTAAACTTGATTCAGCAAAATTAGT
>NZ_JABEPJ010000025.1:0-56019 GCF_013002825.1 Pseudoalteromonas sp. NEC-BIFX-2020_002 | reverse complement strand
AGTTTACCTCGCGCACTGCCTGAAACAACACAGAAAAAGCATATATCCCGCCTAGTTTATTACTTACTTAGAATCTATTACTTTCCTAGAACCGAATATCTTTTCCAAAAATTCGCGCGGCATAAAGACCCGCCTACGCAAATTTAAACTGCTATGATTTAACCACGGCCGTAGGCGGGAGTTTACCTCGCGCACTGCCTGAAACAACACAGAAAAAGCATATATCCCGCCTAGTTTATTACTTACTTAGAATCTATTACTTTCCTAGAACCGAATATCTTTTCCAAAAATTCGCGCGGCATAAAGCCCCGCCTACACAAATTTAAACTGCTATGATTTAACCACGGCCTCAGGCAGGATTTACCTTGCGCGGATTTTCTTAAAATTTGGGACGTAAGTTAATACTGAAGAATTCTGGTGGGTCATAAGTGCATGCTCTCTATTAATAAATAGCATGCACTTATAATTTGAATGTAACCATCCTAGCTAAAATCCTTTTTGATCCTTGTGCAAACACATACCTTAAATAGGCAGTTCCAAAAAATGTCCGTATAAATATAAATCTCCTTTTAACTCCTGAGTCAATCCTTGTAGTTTTTATTATCCTTAACTAATCAACTTGATTATTTGTTCATTCCTTGGGTCATATCAATAACTCGCTTCCACTGTTGCGCTGTCCATAACGCTTTTGGGAGACGTGTTTTTTCTTCCTGATTGTGTTGCGCTACCTTTTCCATAAAGATCTCCTGCTACGCTTTATTTACCCAAACAACCTCAAGATACAGAAATTCATATTTTGAAATGGCTTGAATATGCTACCGTCCTTGCTGTTCATTCCTTGTCGCTAACTAATAAATTTAACGTTTCGCAATAATGTATATTGCATGTATTAGGCCTGGAAAATAACCTAATAGCGTTAATAAAATATTAATCCAAAATTGTGCACCTAGACCAACTTGTAAAAACACACCTAAAGGCGGAATTAAAACCGATAATAAAATACGTATTAAATCCATTGTTTACACTCCTTGTTATAAGAGTAGAAAGCCCAGCCTAGCTGGGCGTTTCTAACTAAAATTACTCTGCGATAATAGTTAAATTATCAACTACATCACGTACATCTTCAGCATTTTTAGCAATTTTAACCGCTAGTTGCTTTTCAGCATCAGAGTCTACTGTACCATTGAGTGTCACAACACCTTTGTCAGTATCTACATCAATATCTGTACCGCCAACTTCTGAGTTGAATAAATAACGTGTAGTAATAACAGTACTAATTTTTGCGTCAGTTAAGTCACTTTCAACGCTATCGTTATCGTTATCGTTGTGCTTGATTTCAGCATTTTTTACAACGGTAAGCTCATTATTTACGCCCAATACACCATCAAGACTTAGTACTAGTTCTTCAGCTAACTCTTTATCAAGCTCGCTTTCAACTTTACCTGTCAGTACAACCTTGCCATTTTTTACATCTGTGTTAATGTCAAAATTGTTTAGGTTAGTGTTCATTAAAAGAACTGTTTCCGCCTTTCCATCAATCCAAGCATCTTTACTTTCATTTTCCCAGCTACTTGCTTGAGCACTCATAGCAGTTGTACCAAGAACTAAAGCGGCAATAATAGATTTGTTAAATGTTTTCATAATCTTTTTCCTTTTGATTTAAGACAATTAGAGTAATGCGAACATCAGGCCAACTTTTTAAATCATTAATATCAACAACTTAAGCGGGGCCTGGTTTATATCTCTTTCAACATGTGGTAATAATTTACAGGCTATTAAGTAATTTGTTCTCATGGTTGTTAAATAAACCAATTAATAGTGTTGTTCGTTAATATTTCATTAATTTAAAAAGGTAAAGTATCTTTTAAATAAATAAACAGCTGATTTTTAACAACTAAAAAAATGGCCTAAGCTTTGCTTTACAAAAGAGCCATTACAAAACAACAAAGTCACTCAAAGGAAAACTCATGACTGTAAAATTAGAAGATCGCCCAATTGAACAAGTGCGTGAACAAGTTATTGATCAATTAATCTATAACTACAGCCACGCGGTTATTTCTGCAGAAGCCTTTGAGCGTCGATTGGACCAAGCAATGGAAGCCACAAACAACCAAACTCTAATCGATCTGGTGAGTGACTTAGAATTAAAAGCCGACAGTAGCTATCAATCTGAAAAACGTGCCCAATTTTCTCCTAACTACAGTAACAACACTAGTGATGAAGGACTGCACCTACGTAGTATTCTTGGGTCAAACGAACGCAGTGGCCAGTGGGTTGTGCCAAAGGTGATCCATCTTACTAACCTACTTGGTTCAATAGAATTAGATTTTACAGATGCTATTTTTCAGCACCAACACATTACTATCCATGTAAATTGCTTATTAGGCAGTGACGAAATTTATGTACCTGAGCACGTTAACGTGGTTTCTAAAATATTCAGTGTTGTTGGTAGTGTCGAAAATAAATCGGTGTCGCTCAATAAACATCAAGGGCCAACAATTACCATTGAAGGCAAAGTGGTGCTTGGCTCAGTTGAAATAAAAATTAAACGCACAATAAAAGAAAAGTTTGTCAGCTTTGCCAACAGCCTAAAAACAAGCTGGCAAGGAAAAGATAAGTATTAAAGCGCCCTCCTACGTGCAGGTATATCGTAGGAACAGGCTTTAGCCGTGATAATAGTTGTGTTTGGCTGTGATGATTCGTTTGGCTGTTAATATTTTGTTTGAATAGCGTGAAACCCATCGGCGCTAAAGCGCTCTCCTACGTGTAGCTATATCGTAGGAACAGGCTTCAGCCGTGATGATAGTTGTGTTTGGCTGTGATGATTCGGTTTGGCTGTTAATATTTTATTTGAATAGCGTGAAACCCATCGGCGCTAAAGCGCGCTCCTACGTGCAGGTATATCGTAGGAATAGGCTTTAGCCGTGATAATAGCTGTGTTTGGCTGTGATGATTCGGTTTGGCTGTTAATATTTTGTTTGAATAGCATGCGAAACCCATCGGCGCTAAAGCGCTCTCCTACGTGCGGGTATATCGTAGGAACAGGCTTCAGCCTTGATAATAGTTGTGTTTGGCTGTGATGACTCGGTTTGGCTGTTAATATTTTGTTTGAATAGCGTGAAACCCATCGGCGCTAAAGCGCGCTCCTACGTGCAGGTATATCGTAGGAACAGGCTTCAGCCGTGATAATAGTTGTGTTTGGCTGTGATGATTCGGTTTGGCTGTTAATATTTTATTTGAATAGCGTGGAACCCATCGGCGCTAAAGCGCGCTCCTACGTGCAGGTATATCGTAGGAACAGGCTTTAGCCGTGATAATAGTCGTGTTTGGCTGTGATGATTCGGTTTGAATTTTGTTCCAAATCATAAATCGTTATTTCGCTCACTGGGAATATCACTTAAATACTCAACAAACTCTACTTCAAAACCAGCAGGATCAATAAAGTACACATTTTTCCTGAATGGATTATCTGCACCTGGTTTAGCAATGCTATAACCCGCATTTTCTAAACGCGAAATAACCGCAGCTATATTACTAGTCACATAAGCAAAATGCGCAAGGCCAACTTGGTGTCCTGTTAGATTACGATTAGGTTGCTCACCATTATCGCTAAGTGCTAGATACTGGCGATCATCTCCAAAGTGCAACCATTTACGTGGTTTTCCATGCCAATCACCTCGCCCTTCGCTTCTGATAGACCAATGTGGAAAAGCGGCCTTATAGAAATGTAGCATCTCATCAACATTACTCACGACCAAATTTACGTGCTCTAAATACATAATAAATACCCTTTATTTAAAATAATTTAAGTCACAATAAAACCTCAACAATAGTTGAGGTAAAGTGTTTTTATTTAAAATTGGATAATAAAAAGATAACCGATTTGCGCGGCATAAAGCCGCGCCTACGCAAATTTAAATATCTGAGTTAATCATACCTGTAGGCGGGAGTTCCCCTCACGCAGGCTTGATAATTTATGAGGGGTTATAATAACTGAATTTGCGCGGCGTAAAGCCCCGCCTACAACAAACCCAAACATCTGAGTTAATCATACCTGTAGGCGGGAGTTTACCTCGCGCAATGTTATGCTTATGGCTGATGGCTGACGGCTGACGGCTGACGGCTTACAACTTCAAGCTTTAACCTAACTTCCCGCAACCTGCATTTGTTCAATCAATACCGAGCCTGTTTGAATACCACCACGACGCTCTATATCGCCACCAATTCCACTAATTGCCTTAAACATATCTTGTAACTTACCGGCAATGGTAATTTCACTCACTGGATATTGAATTTCACCATTTTCAACCCAGAAACCCGCTGCGCCACGAGAGTAATCACCCGTTACTGTGTTAACACCTTGGCCCATTAGCTCTGTAACCAATAAGCCTGTGCCCATTGTTTTTAATAATGCAGCTAAATCAGCATGAGTTTGCTCAACCAACCAATTATGAATGCCACCAGCATGGCCTGTTGGTGTCATATTCATCTTACGTGCAGCGTAGCTCGCTAATAAATAAGTTTGTAACTGACCACCTTGAATGATCTCACGATCAATTGTTTTTACACCCTCACTATCAAAAGGAGATGACGCTAAGCCTTTTAAAATATGCGGACGTTCTGAAATATTAACGCAATTGCTAAATACTTGTTTACCTAAGCTGTCTAATAAAAAACTCGATTTACGATATAGTGCACCACCGCCAATAGCCGACACTAAATGCCCAAACAATGAGTTGGCAATATCAGCTCTAAAAACAACCGGGACTTTCATGGTGCCTAACTTTTGGCTATTAAGTTTTGCTAACGTTTCAGTGGCAGCTTCCAGACCAACTGAAGCCGCATCATTTAACCCTGCTTGGTCACGTGCTACAGTGTACGCAGAATCACGCTGCATTTGTTCGCCATCTTTACCTATCACCATAGTGCTAATGCTATGACGTGTGCGCGGGTAACCAGTGATTAAGCCATGGCTATTACCATATACTCGTAAGCCTTGATGTGATGAAAAACTAGCGCCGTCAGAATTCACAATGCGCTCATCAGCATTGAGTGCAGCTTGTTCTGCCGCATGACATAACTCGATGCCCTCTTCAGGGCTCACATCCCATGGGTGGTATAAATCTAAATCAAGTGGAGCAAATTCAAGTAATTCCTTATCGGCAACACCATTATGCGGGTCATCAGATGTGAACTTTGCAATATCAATTGCTTTTTCGACGACGGTACGTAACGTTTTAGGATTTAAATCAGCCGTTGATGCAGACCCTTTATGATTACCAACATAAACGCTGATCCCTAATCCACCGTCTTGGTTAAACTCAATCGTTTCGACCTCACCCATACGTGTGCTTACCGATAAACCTGATGTGCTCGACATCGCCGCTTCGGCTCCAGTTGCACCAAGTTTTTTTGCATGCTCTAGCACTTCTGCCACGGCATCTTTGACTTGAGAAATTTGAGTGTAAATAGGATCTTGCTGTTGGCTTTTCATATTTTAGGTCCTGAGCTTGTAACGCTTACAATATACTTAAATGCTAACACACTCATCGCATTGCATCAGCTAATATTAATCATTAAAAGAATCGCGTATAATGCCGACAGTTAACGTTATTATATGAGCACCCCATGGCGAAGAAAAAAGGCAAGCCTGCTGAAATTGAAGAAGAAATTATCTATGTATCAAAAAGTGAACTCAAACGCGAAGCGCAAGAGTTTCATCAGTTAGGTTCCGAAATTGCCAAAATGGGGAAAAAGCAGCGCGAACGCTTACCCTTAAATGACGATTTAAAAGCTGCAATGGTTGTTGCTGATAAAATCAGCAACAAGAGCGATGCATACCGTCGCCACCTAAACTACATAGCAAAAACATTACGTACTGTTGAAAACATCGAAGACATAAAAGCGATTATCGACATCATGCTTAATAAAAATAATCAGGCTGAAGTTATGATTAAAAAAATTGAGCAATTACGTAGTGACTTAATAGCACAAGGTGATGATTTAATTAATCAAACAATTGAAGATTACCCTGCACTAGAGCGTCAAAAAATGCGTCAATTAGTGCGTAATGCTGCCAAAGAAGCTAAAGCAGAAAAGCCAGCACGAGGCTATAAAGAGCTTTTTCAGTATTTAAAAGAAACAATAATGTCATAATATTAAATATTATTGATATTAAAAAAGCCCATTAATACAACGTATTAATGGGCTTTTTTATTTGTACACTAAAGCGCTGACGCCCTAGCCTAGCTAACAATACCTAATGGTTGGGCATTTTTCCAAGCACCCCGAGTGAAATCAGGGATATCAATTGATGCACTGCGGTTGCTGACTGACTGCGCCGATAACGGCGATATGACCGACCATGCTGCGCCATCGTATACATCTTGATCTAAAGCTTCGCCATTGCGTAAACAATAAATCATGCGCCAAAACATTAAAAAGTCCATGCCGCCATGCCCGCCATTACGCTGCGCTTCTTCACCCATTTTAGTCCATAACGGATGATCATATTTTTTATACCAATCTTCCATTTCATAATCCCACTCATGAAAACTCTTAGAGCCGCCTTCTTCAAGCGCGATACGATTTGGAAAACCAGCAAATACACCATTAGTGCCTTGAATTAAATTATGACGAGAATAAGGCCTTGGTGTAGTCGTATCGTGCTGGACCATAATACTGCGCCCTTTGATTGTTTTGATAAGCGTGGTGTTCATGTCACCAGCGATGTAGTTAAGTTGATTGCGTTGATGATCTGCAGGAAACTCTTTTTTAGCGTAAGCACTGCGGCCTAAAGCGGGTGAACTCATCGACGTTAAAAAATCAAAACGATCGCCACGGTTAATATTCATATACTGTGATACCGGCCCTAAGCCATGTGTTGGGTATAAGTTACCATCACGCTGAGCATGCCACGCAGTACGCCAGGAGCCCGTTTTATGCTCAAGCTCTTTCATCTGCCAACGTAGCTCATGAATATACGCCGCTTCACCATGCAATAACTCGCCAAATACACCTTGGCGAACCATATTCAATACCATTAACTCATCGCGGCCGTAGTTGACGTTTTCCATCATCATACAGTTCTTTTGGGTGCGCTCTGCGGTATCGACAATTTGCCACATTTCTTCAACTGTTAATGCCAGTGGTACTTCAACAAATGCGTGCTTACCGCTATTCATAGTATCAATCGCCATCGGAGCATGCCATGCCCAGGGGGTTGAAATAATAACAATATCAATATCATCGCGATTAAGCATTTCTTGATAGGCGTTATCAGCTCCTGAATATAGCGCAGGCTTTGGAAGGCCTTTATCTGTTAAGAATTTTGCTGAACGTTCGAGTACTTCTGTATGCGTATCGCAAATGGCTGTTATCTTAGTACCCGCAATATGACTCATGCGTTTTACATGACCATAACCACGCTGGCCTACACCTATAAAGCCCACTCGTACAACATCCATTTTTGGTGCAATTAAACCAATAACTGAACGCCCTTGTTGTGCTGGCGTAACTGCTCCGCCATTAACGCCACTTGCACACCCTGCCACAACACTTGCTGCAGCCGCTGCACTGGCCGCTTTTAAAAAGTCTCGACGATTAAACTGCTTCATTATTATTATCCTTGAATTAACCTGTTTTTAACTTACCTAAAACAGGTTAAGAGGTAAAGCTGATAGGGATAGATAGCAGAAAAAGGAGATTAATGTAGGAGAGCGCTTTAGCGCCGATAGATTTCGCACAGGTATTCAAACCGAATCCATAACAGCCAAACATAACCATCATCACGGCTGAAGCCTGTTCCTACGATATACCTATACGTAGGAGAGCGCTTTAGCGCCGATGGATTTCGCACAGGTATTCAAACAGGACCTTAACAGCCAAAAATAACCATCATCACGGCTGAAGCCTGTTCCTACGATATACCTACACGTAGGAGAGCGCTTTAGCGCCGATAGGGTTTCGTGCGATGTTCAAGCAGAATATTAACGGTCAAACAAAACCATCACAGCCAAACATAACCATTATCACGGCTAAAGCCTGTTCCTACGATATATCTACACGTAGGAGAGCGCTTTAGCGCCGATGGGTTTTGCACGGTGTTCAAACAGAATATTAACAGCCAAACATAACCATCATCACGGCTAAAGCCTGTTTCAACAATATACCCGCACGTAGGAGAGCGCTTTAGCGCCGATGGGGGAAATCACACAATATAAGATTAAATCAAAATAGAGAGTGCAATCACGGCTAAAGCCTGTTCCTACGATATATCTACACGTAGGAGAGCGCTTTAGCGCCGATAGGGTTTATCAAAGTACAACCCCTTAAGAGCAAATGCGGCTCTTAAGGGTTATCTGTTGTGATTCAATGAAATCTAGTTAAACATCACTTAATATAGCTTTAAGCGTGCTTTTTTTAGCTAGAATATCACGATATAACGCAAACTGATTTTGCGCACGTTCAAGGTTATGATTCGCATGCTTGATCGAGAAATAATGATCACCATCAATGTAATCAGTTAAAAAACGTAAACCAATCATAAACGTCATTACCTTTGTGCCTAACCAAAAACTTTGCTTTTCTTGTTCAGTGATTAGGTCTTTTAAAGGTTCCACATATCCCTTAACAACCGCTTCAAAAATGTCTTCACGCACACGCACGTTTGCTAAGTTTGTTGAATCTTCTTGTTCTGGAGAACAAAAAGTTCGCACCATATCACCAAAATCATAAAGCCAATAACCTGGCATGCAGGTGTCTAAATCAATAACGGCTTTTGCACCATGTGATTTATTACAAAACAACATGTTGTTAATTTTAGTATCGTTATGACAAGGGCGAATTGGTACAACCCCTTTCAATGCATTTAATTCATCAATTAAACCAAATTGAGATAAGCAAAAATCAACCTCTGCTTGGCAACTTGCTAAACGGTTTTCAGGATCGGCTTTGATAACGTCTGTTAATTTTTCAGCGCGCATTGCTAAATTATGAAAATCAGGAATAACATGGTGTAACTGCTTCGCATCAAAATCTTCTAACGCAACAGCAAACTGGCCAAATGCATTGGCCGCAGTTTCTGCTTGTGAAGTATTTGCCACTACATCTTCACTATAACTGCCGCCAATAAATTCGAGCGCACGCCACAAACCTTGTTCACATTCAACTAAATAATCATCGCCAACCGTCGCAACATGACGAATAATATCTAAATTATATTCGCCTACTTGATGCTTTTGCGTTAAATGGGATTCAATTAAACGTGCGTTTTTAACCAGCATATCTGGTTCAGGAAAAACGTCGGTGTTGAGTTTTTGGACTACTAACGACTTGCTAGGCACGCTTAACAGCATAGTGCTGTTAATATGGCCACTTCCAATCGGCTTCATGCTGACACGTTCATTGCCTAGACCAAAATTCTCAGACAAGTAAACCGCAGTGGGATTTGACTTCATACTTACTTCGCTATTTTTGTGCCCAGAAAAAGGCAAGATCGGTGCTATTTCATCCGTGACGTAATTCATATAATTTACCCGCAACATCCTGTAATTCAGATTTATAGGTCACTCCATACCAGGACTCTTGCGCAGTATAAACGGTGACACTTTGTTGATTATTTGTGATCGTTTGTTGAATTTGATCAGGCAAATAATACTCCATTTTGACACCGTTGTCATATTTTTGCAGGAAGTTATCAAAACCGGTTTCTAATCTATTGAAAAATGAAGGCGTTAACCCCCAAAAACTCATTGAACCTAGCGCGTCATCAGCAATGTGAACCCGCTGTTGCTGTGGGTTTTCACCCATAAGTGAGTTGTTTTCTATGCTTATGTTTAAAAACTCAATAACATTTATAAGCTGGTTATTTTGGATCTTGCAAACACCTCGATTAACGCCTCCTTGATTAGATAAAGTATTGATAATTGGGTAACCAACCATCGCCCAATCTGAGTGTAATTTAAAATGTTCAGCCAATAAATTAAATGACGAAGTTCCATAATAATCATCAGCGGTAATCACAATAAAAGGATTATGTATATGCTGTTTTGCGCACAATAACGCATGACCCGTGCCCCAAGGCTTTACACGTTCATCAACCAGTGATTTAAATTGCACTGGCACTAAATCAATTCGCTGCTCAACCAACACCACATCAAGATCTAAAGGCAGACGCGGTAAAATAACCTGCTCTATTTCACTGCGAACAGCCTGGTTGATTATAATAACCACTTGAGTCACACCTGCAGCATATGCATCTGCAATACTTAACTCCATGATGGTACAGCCTAATCCTGATATTTCAGCAATTTGCTTGTTGCCACCAAAGCGACTGCCTAAGCCGCCCGCCAATATAACTAAACTCAAATCATGTTTTTTAATATTCATTTTCAACCATTTTTATTATTCTCGATTCTTAACGACCTAAGTGTATCAGTTTTAGCACTTGTCTCTATACCCAAATATAGTTATCTAAATAACAACTATTTTGCAATTTCGACTGCGGTTGCCTGCCCTAAAATAGCCTTGTACTTTTGCGCTAATGCTTGCTTTGCTTGTTCATCGCCGTGCACAATTTTAATCAAAGCAGGCTTTTTGCGCATTCCTGTTACAAACTTAACTAAGCCTTTTTGATCTGCGTGAGCGCTGTAACCACTAATTGTGTGAATTTTAGCGCGTATAGTCACTTTACTGTCGTTAATATGCACATAACCCCCACGTGGGCCATATGTTTGAATGTCTCGACCAAGTGTTCCACGGCCTTGGTAACCAACAAAAATTATATCCGTTGTTTTATCTGACAAAAATCGGCTCAGGTAATTCACAATTCGGCCACCTGTGCACATGCCACTCGCGGCAATAACAATTGCAGCTTCGTCTCGCTTACTTAAATACTCAATCACTGCAAGATGCTCTTTATGGCTATCAACAGTATGTAATTGTTGAAAATCTAACGGGTGACGGCCGTTCGCTAAACGCTTTTTAGCTTCATCATCCCATAGACTTTTAAACTCTCGATATTTACTCGTAAAATTAGCCGCCATAGGCGAATCAACAATTACATTAATACTTTGCCAAGATGGGTTTTTACGGGCGCTGTGAATAATTTGCTCTAACTCGTAGAGTAACTCCTGCGTACGCCCAATGCTAAAAGCAGGCACTAATACAACGCCGTTGTCTGCAACCGCTTTTTCAATCACTTTTTTAAGCGTTGATGTTCGCTCTTTTCGCCCTTGATGGTTTTTATCGCCGTAGGTTGATTCAATCACGAGCACATCAGCCTTATAAGGCGCTTTGGGGCTTGGTAACAGCGGCGTATAAGGCGCGCCTAAATCACCAGAAAACACCACACGCTGAAGGTTAGGTTTTACCCCTACATCGACTTCAACATAAGCTGAACCAAGAATATGCCCAGCACGCTGAAACCGAGCCTTTGTAAGGGGTAACTCATTACTGCCAGGTAACTCAAACCACTGATTAAATTCAACAGCGACAATACGTTTTTCAAGTAAACTTAAGCAGGCATCTATGATTTTTTGATCTCGTGTTACACCCACTTTAAGAGCATCTTCAATCACCAAGGGCAACAAGCTTGCTGATGCCTTTGAGGTAAAAATGGGTCCACTAAAACCAGCAGCAAACAAATAAGGAATACGGCCAACATGATCAATATGGCAATGAGTCACGATTAATGCCGTAACGGTAGAAATATCAAAATCGATTGCTAAATCTGGCCCCGCGTCTTCACCTTGAAAAATACCACAATCAATCAGCACCGATTCAGTACTTGTATAGTCGAGTTGATGACAAGAGCCTGTCACCCCATTCACCGCTCCATGGTGTGTAATATTCATAATATATCCTTATATGTTTAAACAATGTACAGCGAGATTAAAATATATCAGCACAAAATAAAAGAGATAAACATAATATCCACACGTAGGAGAGCGCTTTAGCGCCGATGGATTTCGCACAGGTATTCAAACCGAATCCATAACAGCCAAACATAACCATTATCACGGCTAAAGCCTGTTCCTACGATATATCTACACGTAGGAGAGCGCTTTAGCGCCGATGGGGTTACTTAATTTGAAATGCCAGCATTAATCATTGCTTTGTATTTGCAATCATTTAAAATAAATTTCTTCGTTCTAAATACTGGTGTTTTCATGGCTAAAGACAGGTTCGCACCAAAGCCTTTAAACGATATTATGGCGGGCCTCAGCGGCAGATTGGCGTCATATGCAGGCAAAAGCCAAGCTCTCGATAAGCAGCAAACTTTACTGAGTGATTTTTTAGGCGCTAATTTAGGCGGTAAATGTCGCGTAAGTAACTATCGCGATGGCACACTTATGATCGAAGCGGTATCAGCACCTATCGCACTGCGTTTAAATTATTTAAAGATGGATATGCTTTCACATTTTCGAGCTGCTGGCATGGCTGAGCTTGGGCAAATAAAAATTACTGCAAATCCACAAACTACGCAGCGCTTGAGCCCAAACACCACTACAAAAATGAATAACAACGCACCCGCAGCTAAACAACCCCCCATGAGCGAACAAACAGCAGATTACCTCACCGCAATTGCCTCAAACGCCCCTCCTTCGCTTAAAGCAAAGCTAGAGCGACTCGCACGGCACGGGAAAAAGTAAGCCTTCTTTGATAATAAGCCAGCCGATTGCTTTGTTTTCACCCTTGATTTTATTTTATCCACCTCCATATATTCATCGTTAATGTAATAAATGAGCAAGATTAAAGTTATCTTTACGGTATTTACGAAATTTTTAAGTTAAAAATGGGCATCTTGATGAACAGGTGGTTCGTTGTTTCGCAGAGTCTGGTATAGTAACGCACGTAATAAATGATGCATTTTGCAGCGTTTATTAAAATTGCTAATTAATATGTTCTTTTTATGAGCAGTATATTAATTAGTAATGATCCCAAAACGCTTGGGCATATCAAAATGGGTTAGCTGATAATCGGCTAACAAAGAATATATTGTAACGGTTTTATCATGATATCTAATTTATTTACCAAGATTTTTGGTAGTCGCAATGACCGCACTATTAAAAATTTAAGAAAGACGGTCGCGCTGATCAACGCACTTGAAACGCAACTAGAAGCGCTTTCAGACGAAGATTTAAAAGCCAAAACAGCAGAGTTTAGAGAACGTTACGATAACGGACAAAGCCTTGATGACATTCTGCCAGAGGCCTTTGCTGTGGTACGTGAAGCATCAAAGCGTGTTAATAGCATGCGTCACTTTGACGTACAGCTTCTTGGCGGTATGGTACTAAACCAAGGGCGTATTGCAGAAATGCGCACCGGTGAAGGTAAAACACTTACTGCAAGTTTACCGGCTTACTTACGTGGCTTAACGGGTAAAGGCGTCCACGTTATTACCGTGAACGACTACTTAGCAAAACGTGATGCTGAAACAAACCGTCCACTATTTGAATTTTTAGGCTTAACAGTTGGCTGCAACGTACCAGGTATGATGCCGCAGCAGAAAAAAGAAGCCTACGCTGCCGATATTACTTACGGTACAAATAACGAGTTTGGTTTTGATTACCTGCGTGACAACATGGCGTTTAGCATTAACGAACGCGTACAACGTCCACTTTACTACGCAGTAGTGGATGAAGTTGACTCAATTTTAATTGATGAAGCGCGTACTCCGCTTATCATTTCAGGCCCAGCTGAAGATAGCTCTGAGCTTTACACTGAAATCAATACCATCGTTCCTACTCTTGAACTACAAGAAAAAGAAGACGAAGAAGGTATTGAAGGCGATGGCGATTTCACAATCGATGAAAAATCTAAGCAAGTTCATTTAACTGAACGCGGCCAAATTAAAGTTGAAGAATTACTAACCGAGCGCGGTTTAATAGCAGAAGGCGATTCGCTTTACTCTGCAGGTAGTATCACTTTACTAAGCCATGTTTATGCTGCATTACGCGCTCACAAGCTCTATCAAAAAGATGTTGATTACGTTGTAAAAGAAAACGAAGTAATCATTATCGATGAGCATACAGGCCGTTCAATGGAAGGGCGTCGTTGGTCTGAAGGTTTACACCAAGCTGTTGAAGCTAAAGAAGGTGTAAAAATTCAAAACGAAAACCAAACGTTGGCATCAATCACATTCCAAAACTACTTTCGTATTTACGAAACCCTTGCAGGTATGACAGGGACTGCCGACACTGAAGCATTTGAGTTTCAGTCAATCTACGGCCTTGATACTGTTGTTATGCCAACTAATAAGCCAATGATCCGCGATGACCGTGCTGACCTAGTTTACTTAACGCAAGAAGAAAAATACGAAGCAATTTTAGTCGATATTAAAGATTGCCAAGAGCGCGGCCAGCCAGTATTAGTAGGTACAATTTCGATTGAAAGCTCAGAGTACTTATCGCAATTTTTACGTAAAGAAAAAATTAAGCACAACGTACTTAATGCTAAGTTCCATGCCCAAGAAGCCGACATCGTTGCTGATGCAGGTTTACCTGGCACAGTAACCATTGCAACTAACATGGCCGGTCGTGGTACTGATATTGTGTTAGGTGGTAACTGGAATAGCGAACTTGAAAAACTTGATAACCCAAGTGATGAAAAAATAGCTGAAATCAAAGCTGCATGGCAAATACGTCACGATGCAGTAATTACAGCTGGCGGTTTACATATTATTGGGACCGAGCGCCATGAATCTCGCCGTATTGATAATCAGCTTCGTGGTCGTTCTGGTCGTCAGGGTGATGCTGGGTCAAGCCGTTTTTACTTATCAATGGATGACGCATTAATGCGTATATTTGCTGGTGAACGCATGACTAACATGATGCGTAAACTCGGCATGCAACGCGGCGAAGCCATCGAGCACCCATGGGTTAACCGCGCAATTGAAAACGCACAACGCAAAGTAGAAGCACGTAACTTTGACGTTCGTAAACAATTACTAGAATACGATGACGTAGCAAACGACCAACGTCGTGTTGTATACGCACAACGTAATGAGTTACTTGTTGAAGGCGATATTTCAGAAACCATCACGGTTATTCGTGGCGATGTACTTGGTAACACAATTGACCAATATATTGCACCGCAAAGCCTTGCTGAAATGTGGGATATCCCAGGCCTAGAAGAACGCTTAAAACAAGATTTCTTGATCGAGCTACCAATCACACAATGGCTAGCAGACGACAACAAGCTTTACGAAGAAAAGCTGCGTGAACGAATCGAAGAAGAGATCAATACCGCATACAAGCAAAAAGAAGAGCAAGTTGGCGAACCAGTACTTCGCCAGTTTGAAAAAGCAATTATGCTGCAAAGCCTTGATCAACATTGGAAAGATCACCTTGCTGCAATGGACCATTTACGCCAAGGTATTCACTTACGCGGTTATGCACAAAAGAACCCTAAGCAAGAATACAAGCGTGAATCGTTTGAATTGTTCTCAGAGATGCTTGAAAACCTTAAAATCGACGTAGTAAGTATTTTAAGTAAAGTACAAGTGCGCGCTGAAGAAGACGTTGAAAAAATCGAAGAGCAACATCGCAAAAGCGAAAGCGCACCTCGCGAATATCAACACGAAGAAGTTGAGCACGTTGGCGGCGAAACACCACAAGGTGCCGTAGTCGCAGCTCGTGCGGAGCCAAAAGTTGGCCGTAACGAACCATGCCCTTGTAAATCAGGTCAAAAATTTAAACAGTGTTGCGGTAAATTAAAATAACCATATATTGTTAAGTAATAATTAAAAAGCGACGCCTGCGTCGCTTTTTTTATGAAAATAATTAGGTGACAATAACCGATATAAGCTGGCTTTGGCGTTTATATTTACCGTAGGCGGGGCTTTACGCCGCGCAGATTAATTAAAAATAGAGATTAAAATATGACAAAAAAAATAATCCACGTAGCCGTTGGCGTTATCAAAGCTGGCAACACATTATTTATTTGCAAACGCCCGGACGATAAACACCAAGGCGGTTTATGGGAGTTTCCGGGTGGGAAAGTAGAAAGCGGCGAAACCGTATTTGAGGCACTAAAACGCGAACTTATTGAAGAAGTAGCATTAACGATTCACAGCTCAAGTCAGCTAATGGTCATAGAACATGATTATGGCGATAAATGTGTAAAACTAGACGTGCATGTTGTCACCGACTTCAGCGGCGATGCACATGGCGCCGAAGGCCAATTAAGCGCATGGGTAGCAATTGATAAGCTAAGCGAATACAACTTCCCCGCCGCCAATGTAGAAATCATCGAAAAAATAAAAACACAATTTTAAACTCCACCTCGCGCATTAACACCAAACCGCGCGAGGTAAACTCCCGCCTACAAATACACAAAATACCAGTGCTTAAATTTGCCGTAGGCGGGGCTTTACGCCGCGTAATTAACAAAAACACCAAACCGCGCGAGGTAAACTCTCGCCTACAAATACACAAAATACCAGTGCTTAAATTTGCCGTAGGCGGGGCTTTACGCCGCGCAAATTAACAAAAACACCAAACTGCGCGAGGTAACCCCCCGCCTACAAATACACAAAATACCAGTGCTTAAATTTGCCGTAGGCGGGGCTTTACGCCGCGCAATTAACAAAAACACCAAACCGCGCGAGGTAACCCCCCACCTACAAATACACAAAATACCAGTGGCAACATTTGCCGTAGGCGGGGCTTTACGCCGCGCAAATTAACAAAAACACCAAACTGCGCGAGGTAAACTCCCGCCTACAAATACACAAAATACCAGTGCTTAAATTTGCCGTAGGCGGGGCTTTACGCCGCGCAAATTAACAAAAATACCAAACCGCGCGAGGTAAACTCCCGCCTACAAATAAACCAAACACCCATTCTTAAATTTGCCGTAGGCGGGGCTTTACGCTGCACAAATTAACAAAAACACCAACTGCGCGAGGTAACCCCCCACCTACAAATAAACACACATTGCTTAAATTTGCCGTAGACTGGGCTTTACGCCGCGTAAATTAACAAAAACACCAAACCGCGCGAGGTAAACTCCCGCCTACATCGGCTTGAACAACTTTGATTCTGCTCTTCGATAAACTTTGTTACATATTAGCTACTATCGTTGCGTGTAACTGGTTTATTGTTGTTACGAACAGGTTTAAGATGGGGTCAGAGAATATTCTATCGAAATACTTTATTTATTCGGTTAACTGATTATTCATACAACAACTAACAAACGAGACTCTCATGAAAAAAGTAACTCTTACTGCAGCAAGTATTGCACTTGCTTTGGGACTAGTCGGCTGTGGCGATAAACAAGAACAAACAAAAGCCCCAGAAACAGCGGCGGTTAGCGCACCAGTTGAACAATTAAATTCAGGCATTGAATTAGCGAACATGGATAAATCAGTCCGTGCTCAGGATGATTTTTACTACCACGTAAACGGCCAATGGCTAGCAACGACAGAAATCCCGGGGGATAAATCTAACTACGGCTCATTTTCACAGCTATATGACGAATCACAAAAAGCCATGAAAACAGTACTTGAAAAAGCAGCAGCAAGTACAACAGCAAAACCAGGAAGTGATGAGTACAAACTTGGCGCTTTCTTTAAAAGCTACATGGACGAAAATGCGCGTGAAGAACTTAACATTTCACCGCTAATGACACAGCTAAATACGATTGACGCAGTAAAAAACAAGTCTGACCTCGTTACATTAATGGCGCAACTTCGCATGCAAGGCGGCAGCGCCCCATTTGGTTGGTATGTAAATAATGACGCAAAAAATTCAAGCGAATATGCCCTGTATGCTTACCAATCAGGTTTAGGCTTGCCTGATCGTGATTATTACTTAAAAGACGATGAAAAATTCACTAAAATCCGCGCGGCTTATAATACCTACGTAACTGAAGTATTAAAGCGTGCTGGTGTACAAAAACCAGAGCAACAAGCAAAAGCTATTGTTGCACTTGAAACCAATATTGCACAAGCGCAGTGGAGTCGTGTAGAGCAGCGCGATGCAACTAAAACATACAATAAAATGAGTGTAGCTGATGCCAGTAAATTAACAGGAAGCTTTGACCTTGTTGAATATTTTAAAGCATCTGGCGTGAATACTACTGATATCATAGTGGGTCAACCAAGTTACTTTGAAAAATTTGCCGATATTTACGCAAAAACCGATGTAACAACATGGCAAAATTACCTTAAGTTTCACTTTGTAAGCAACTATGCAGGCCTACTAAATAAAGACCTTGTTGACTTAAACTTTAACTTTTACAGCACAACATTACGCGGCGTAGAAGAACAAGCGCCACTTTGGAAGCAAGCTGTTGATGCGTCAAATGGTGTGCTAGGTGAAATTTTAGGCAAAGTCTACGTTAAAGAAAACTTCCCGCCTGAAGCAAAAGCGCGTATGGAAGAACTCGTTGATAACGTGATCAAAGGCTATGGCGTAGCAATTGAAAACCTTGAATGGATGAGCCCAGAAACTAAACTTGCTGCAAAAGAAAAACTCGATAAATTCACACCAAAAATTGGCTACCCTGACAACTGGAAAGACTACTCAGCGCTAAGCATTAATGCTGATGAGCTCGTAGGTAACTATATTCGCCATAGCGAATGGTCATACGCAGATATGATTGCAAAGTTAGGTAAACCAGTAGATCGTTCTGAATGGCACATGACACCACAAACCGTTAATGCCTATTACAACCCGGTTAATAATGAAATTGTATTTCCAGCCGCGATTTTACAACCACCATTTTTTAACTTAGACGCTGATGATGCAGTAAATTATGGCGCAATTGGCGCTGTAATTGGCCACGAACTTGGTCATGGCTTTGATGATCAAGGCGCTAAATACGATGGTGACGGCAATTTACGTAACTGGTGGAGTGAGTCTGACCTTAAGCAATTTGGTGAGCGTACAGGTCAGTTAGTCGCACAATATAACGAATATAAACCATTTGAAGATGCGAACGTTAATGGTGAGCTTACATTAGGCGAAAACATCGGTGATTTAGGCGGCCTAACCGTTGCCCACACTGCGTACCAGCTATCTTTAGGAAATGATAAAGCACCGATTATTGATGGCTACACTGGCGACCAGCGCTTCTTTATGGGTTGGTCACAAATTTGGCGTCGTAAATATCGTGACGAAGAGTTACGTAATCGCCTAATGACAGATTCGCATTCGCCAAGCCATTACCGTGTAATTGGTATTTTATCGAACATGCCTGAATTTTATAAAGCATACGACGTAAAAGAAGGCGATAAAATGTATATCAAACCAGAAGATCGCGTAAAGATCTGGTAATACCGATTACACTGTAAGTTATTTAGCTCGTTAGAATAGCCATGCATTTAATAAAATTAACATCACCATTCTTACGATCAAAAAAGCCACCTTAAAATAGGTGGCTTTTTATTGCCCAAACAAAAGTAGTTGTAGGAACAGGCTTTAGCCGTGAAAATGGTTACTTGTGGCTATGATAATTCGTTTGAATACAGCGTAAACCATCGGCGCTAAAGCGCTCTCCTACGTGTAAATAATACTGTAGGAACAGGCTTCAGCCATAAGAACTCTTACTTGTGGCTATAATAATTCGTTTGAATACAGCGTAAAACCATCGGCGCTAAAGCACCCTCCTACGTGTAAGTAATACCGTAGGAACAGGCTTTAGCCGTGAAAATGCTTATTTTTGGCTATGATAATTCGTTTGAATACAGCGTAAAACCATCGGCGCTAAAGCGCGCTCCTACGTGTAAGTAACTCGTAGGAACAGGCTTTAGCCGTGAAAATGCTTATTTTTGGCTATGATAATTCGTTTGAATACAGCGTAAACCATCGGCGCTAAAGCGCTCTCCTACGTGTAAGTAATACCGTAGGAACAGGCTTTAGCCGTGAAAATTCATATTTGTGGCTATGATAATTCGCCTGAATACAGCGTAAAACCATCGGCGCTAAAGCACTCTCCTACGTGTAAGTAATACCGTAGGAACAGGCTTCAGCCGTGAGAATTCTTACTTGTGGCTATAATAATTCGTTTGAATACAGCGTAAAACCATCGGCGCTAAAGCACTCTCCTACGTGTAAGTAACCCGTAGGAACAGGCTTTAGCCGTGAGAATTTTACTTGTGGCTATAATAATTCGTTTGAATACAGCGTAAAACCATCGGCGCTAAAGCGCTCTCTTACGTGTAAGTAACCCGTAGGAACCGGCTTTAGCCGTGATTGCTTTATAATTTACAAAAAACGGTGATATATGCCACCGCTTTATAAAATAACTATTTTAAATAGCCTTTAAGTGTTTATTATCTGATTGCACTAAACCTGCAATAAAGCTTGAAAACTCTTCACCTAAGTTTTCATCGCGCATACCGTATTCTACAATCGCTTTCAAATAACCAAGTTTGTCACCACAATCGTGAGCACGACCACTCATATGAAATGCCTCTACGACTTCTTTTTCCATAAGCATATCGATTGCATCGGTTAACTGCACTTCACCGCCAGCGCCAATAGGTGTTTTAGCCAGTAGCGACCAAATTGTTTTTGATAAAACATAACGACCCACAACAGCTAAGTTTGATGGTGCATCTTCAATACTCGGCTTTTCAACCATCGTTTTAATTTTTGCGCTTTCACCTGCACTAATAGCTACACCATCAATGTCTGCAATGCCATATTTACTTACGTCTTGTTGTGGTACTGGCTCAAGCATGATTTGGCTAGCTGCCGTCTTATTAAAGCGAGCTATCATTGCAGCTAAGTTCTGAGTTTTTTGATCTGCTGTATAGGCATCAAGAATTACATCGGGTAATACCACAACAAAATCATCTTCACCAATAATTGGTTTGGCGCACAATACAGCATGACCTAAACCTTTTGCTTCACCTTGGCGTACATGTAAAATGGTAACATCCGACGGGCAAATTGATCGCACTTCATCTAATAACTTACGCTTAACACGCTTTTCTAACGTGGCTTCAAGCTCAAAACTTGTATCAAAATGGTTTTCGATCGCATTTTTTGAACTATGAGTTACTAGCACAATTTCTTTTATTCCTGCAGCAACACATTCATTAACAATATATTGAATAAGTGGCTTATCAACCACTGGTAGCATTTCTTTAGGAATTGCTTTAGTCATAGGTAACATACGCGTACCTAGTCCTGCAACTGGTATAACAGCTTTCATAGTTAGTCCTTTATTATTTCTTATAAAAATCTTTATACCAATCAATCAAGTTTTTAACGCCTAGCTCTACACCTACACAAGGTTTATAGCCTGTTGCACTATATAAATCTTGGGTATCAGCAAATGTTTTATAAACATCGCCAGCTTGCATTTCGCGAAAATTCTTTTTTGCTTCAATACCCAACTCAGATTCAATTGAGGTAATAAAGTCCATCAAGTTTATAGGGCTACCATGGCCTATATTATATACTTTATACGGTGCTGAGCTAGATGACGGCGAACCTGACTCGACTTTCCAATTTACATCAGCTTTAGGAACAACATCGGAAGCTCTAATAACACCTTCAACAATATCGTCAATATAAGTAAAGTCGCGCCACATATCGCCATTATTATTTATATCAATTGTATCGCCATTAAGAATTTTTTTAGTAAAAATATATGGCGCCATATCAGGACGACCCCAAGGCCCATAAACGGTGAAAAAGCGTAGCCCTGTAGTTGGTAAGTTATATAAGTGTGAATAACTATGTGCCATCAGCTCGTTAGCTTTCTTTGTTGCAGCATAAAACGATACCGGATGATCAACACTATCTGTAGTTTCAAATGGTGTTTTTTCATTCAACCCATATACTGAACTAGAAGAAGCATAAACCAAGTGTTGTACTTTATTATGCCGACACCCTTCTAATACGTTTAAATGTCCAACTAAATTTGAGTCTGCGTAAGCATCAGGGTTTTCAATAGAGTAACGAACTCCTGCTTGTGCGGCTAAATGAATAACTCGATCAAATTTTTCATGTTTGAACAACTCTGTCATTGAGGTACGATCAGCAATATCCATTTTAACAAATGTAAATTCAAAGTCGTTTTCAAATTGCGCTAAACGTGCTAGCTTCAAATTGACATCATAGTAGTCGTTCAGGTTATCAATACCAACTACTGTATGATTCGCGGCTAACAACTTTTGACAAGTCGCTGCACCAATAAAACCGGCAGCACCAGTTACTAAATATTTCATTTATATTCCTTTAAATTAATCGCTGCCAAATAAATCACGAGTATAAACCTTATCAGCAACATCTAATAGGTCATCAGCCATACGGTTAGATACAATAACATCAGCAAGTTCTTTAAATTCGTTTAGATCTTTAATCACTCGGGAGTTAAAAAAAGCGTTATCGGCTAAAGCTGGTTCAAAAATAACAACCTCAATTCCCTTAGCTTTTATGCGCTTCATTATCCCTTGAATTGCAGACGCTCTAAAGTTATCAGACCCCGTTTTCATTACCAACCTGTATACACCAACAACTTTAGGGTTACGCCTAATAATTGAATCAGCAATAAAGTCTTTACGAGTAGTGTTAGCGTCAACTATTGCACCTATCATATTATTTGGTACATCTTTATAATTCGCGAGTAATTGCTTTGTATCTTTAGGTAAACAGTAACCACCATAGCCAAACGATGGGTTATTATAATGACTACCGATTCGCGGATCTAAACTCACACCTTGAATTATTTGCTTTGCATTTAAACCATGGCTTTCAGCATAACTATCAAGTTCGTTAAAGTAAGCAACTCTCATAGCCAAATAAGTGTTAGAAAAAAGCTTAATAGCCTCAGCTTCAGTTGAATCGGTAAATAAAATATCAATATCTTGCTTTTGCGCACCCTGTGCTAATAAGTTAGCAAAAATTTGCGCTCTCTCACTTTGTTCGCCCACAATAATGCGTGATGGATATAAGTTATCGTGCAGCGCTTTGCCTTCACGTAAAAATTCTGGTGAGAACATAATGTTATCGGTTTCAAATTTGTCCTTCACCGATTGAGTATAACCAACGGGGACTGTTGATTTAATTACCATAGTAGCAGTTGGATTGATTTTCAGAACATCTTGGATAACCGATTCCACAGTATTTGTATTAAAATAGTTAGTCTCGGGGTCGTAATCAGTTGGCGTCGCAATAATCACAAACTTGGCATCAACTAAAGCAGACTCTTTATTTGTTGTTGCTGTGAAATTTAATAGCTTATTTTTAAAAAAATCGCTAATTTCAACATCGACGATCGGCGACTGTTTATTTTTTAAAAGCGCAATTTTATTTTCATCAATATCTAGAGCAACAACCTTGTTATTTTGTGCAAGTAGTATAGCGTTTGACAGGCCAACATAGCCCGTACCTACAACTGCGATTTTCATTTAAATATCCTTAAACCTTAATTCTAACATTTTAAATCTGACGCATTAACTACAAAGATCATTAATTATTTAAATTCACTACCTTTGCAAGTTCATTAGTCGCTGATAACTCATGCTTAGCATTCCACACTAAATCACAAATACCGTCTGTTGGATTAAACCCTGTTGGTGCATCTAATAATAACTGGCGAATCACTTGGTGATCAAAGTTATGGCAAGCTATATCTAGTGCCTCTAAAAATACATTTAACTCAGGTAATGGCAGCATTACTTCACTAGCTGTCATTATACGCTCGTGAGTAGTTTGGCCAACATTGTCACCAATCAATAGCTCTTCATATAGCTTTTCACCAGGGCGAAGGCCTGTGCATTGAATTTCAATATCACCATGTGGATTGGTTTTGTCTTTTACTTCAAAGCCAGATAAACGGATCATCTTACTTGCTAAATCTTTAATTTTAACTGGCTCACCCATATCAAGTACAAATACATCACCACCTTTACCCATAGAGCCCGCTTGTATTACAAGCTGCGCTGCTTCTGGTATTGTCATAAAAAAGCGGGTTATATCTTGATGAGTAAGCGTAATAGGACCGCCTTCTTTTATTTGCCTACGAAATAGCGGCACAACCGAACCAGACGAGCCAAGCACATTACCAAAACGCACCATGCAAAAACGTGTACGATGACCTTTACCTTTAGTTTGCGCTAAACCTTGTAGCACTAGCTCAGCCATGCGCTTAGTCGCACCCATTACATTTGTTGGACGAACTGCTTTATCCGTCGAAATTAATACAAAGGTTTCAACACCCGCATTTGCAGCCGCTTTCGCCGCATAAAATGTACCAAATACATTATTACGCACACCTTCAACTACATTGTGCTCAACCAATGGAACATGCTTGTAAGCCGCAGCGTGATAAACCGTTTGTACACCAAACGCTATCATTACTGTTTCAATACGATTAATACGCTGCACAGAGCCCATTATTGGTATTAGCTCTAAATCAATACTGTTATTAATAATGTACTCATTTAGCTCTTTTTCTATTGAATATAAGCCAAATTCTGATATTTCAAATAACACTAATTTTTTAGGTTGCTGCCTAACTATTTGCCTACAAAGCTCAGACCCAATAGAGCCGCCTGCTCCTGTCACCATTACCACTTTACCGGTAATATTAGCAGCCATTAATTCAGGTTTAGGTGTTACTGGGTCTCGGCCCAATAAATCTTCAATTTCAACATCGCGAAACTCTGACAGCTTAGCTTTACCTTCAACTACATCGGCCATACCTGGAATTGATAGCACTTTAATAGTTAACGGCTCTAATTGCGCTAACACTTCTTTACGCCGTGCTCGAGTCGCACTTGGTAAAGCCAATAAAACTTTAGTCGCTTTACCTTTATTAATTAGCTCGTAAATACCTTTAAAGTTAATTACCGGTATACCTTGAATGATTGAACCTTGCTTTGTCTCATCATCATCAATAAATGCGCGTACATAATATTCAGGCCCAGCACCTAACGCAGTGGCTAATTGTCGACCTGCAGATCCAGCCCCATAAATAATAACAGACTCTTTATTTGCCGTTGCCATTTTACCAATCATGGCTCGCACCAAAACACGCGAACCACCAACTGTTAATAAACATAACCAAGCAAAAATAAATGGCATAGTGCGCGGGATAATAATACCAACAAAAAACGACAATAACACCAAGCTAACGGTGGTTATAACGGTGCCTAGAACAATTGCCCATAATGCTTGTGCATTCATGTATCTAAGTACAGCTCGATATAAGCCTAGGTTAATAAATGCGAATAGTGCAGTGGGGATTAATAATACTAAAAGCAGCCAATTATCAAGATCGCTAAAAGGGGCAAGGCTATCCAAGCGTACAATTAAAGCCAACCAAAATGCAGCGGCAATGAACAATGAGTCTATAAATAACGTAATGCCACGCTTTGTACCACGCGATGCATTTAAAATAGAACGTATGAAACTATCCACAACAAGTTCCCTTTTTCTTGTATTTGGTTGATTTACAATATAAACAAGCTAAAAACGGCATATTTACTTGTTAAAATTTTATGAATTATAGAGTAGATGGCCTAAATTAGCTAGATCTTAGGAGCTATCAGCTATCAGCTATCAGCTATCAGCTATCAGCTATCAGCTATCAGCTATCAGCTATCAGCTATCAGCTATCAAATTTTATTTTTGACTTTAGGGCTGTCAACATTTTTGATAACTCAATGGTTTCATTTATCCACTGGGCGCCTATATTTTTATCTATATAACTAATGTCTATATAAATCTGTGTTCTAGCTTCCGCTAAAGAAGATCTAGATATGTCTAAAAATCTAAGCCGCTCTTTATTGCTTTCACGAGTCACCCCCTCAGCTATATTACTAGGGCGTGTTGACCTTTGTGGATTGAAATTTGTTCAATCTAGGGGCGATTTAATCGCGGCGCGAGGTTTGTAACCTAGCGGGCTAAGTAAAAACCGAGCAACAAAGAGTCAATCGTCCCTAGGAAGAACCCTTTGGGCAGCGCCTGTTTGGCATTTATACTGCGTTATCGCCTATTTATGGGGAACAACCACACGACATAAGCTCTGCCTTGCCTAAATACCAAACATACTGCTGCAAAATCAATCACGAAAGGTCAACACGCCCTAGGCACTGATAGGCTGGAGCGTGTTAATTGATCCCTAAAACCAAAATCTTTAAGGTATGCTGTCTTTTTATATACATCAGCACTCAATCGTGCGGCACGTTTCCATACTTCTAACTTTTCGAAATTCATTCAGTTACTCTTTTAAAGTGTTTTAAAAACTTATAGGTACAAAACATTTAAAAAGCAAATAACCTCTGTGATCTGACGGCTGACGGCTGACGGCTGACGGCTGACGGCTGACGGCTGACGGCTCGAAACTTAGCTCTTCCCTAGTACCTAGCCACCTATCACTTAACCCGATCCCCACTACCACTACCAGTAACAGTCATAAGAATATATTTAAAGTAGTTACCGATGGTTAATGTATCAATCATCTCGCGATCTGTTTTAGCTAGTAACTCTGGAGTCGACATGTCAATTTCGTTAACTTGAGCAAGGCCTGTTATACCAGGGCGTACGTCAAATACATTTTTAGCATCACGTGCTTGGGTTAATTCTTCTTGATTAAATAAACCAGGACGTGGGCCTACCAAGCTCATTTCACCTTTTAACACATTCCAAAGCTGTGGAAGTTCATCTAGCTTTGTTTTACGCAAAAAGCCACCAAAAGGTGTAATCGATGCTGTGCTTGCTAAATGACTAGCAACCGATGCAGTATCAACAGTCATGGTTCTAAACTTAACAAGTGTGAATGGCTTTTTATTACGGCCAACACGTTCTTGTGTAAATATAGGTGAGCCTGTATCAAACAAACCAATTAGGTATAAAATTACTAAAAATGGTAATGCGAATAACAAACCAAAAAGTGAAAATAAAAAATCTAGTAGACGTATCATTTATAAACCCTTGAATGCAAGTATTAAAGAAAATCATTTAAAACAGCGGCGAATACCTTCGTCCAGTCTAACTGGTGGTATCCAGTTCAACGTTTTTTTAGTATGTTCAATATCAACTGTTAATGAGTCTGAGAATCTCTCTACGGTCGATTTTTTACCAACTATAGACGCTAAAAACTTTAAAACAAAAACAGGAACAGCCAATAGACGAGGTTTTTTACCTGTTGCCGAGATGAGCTTTTTCAAAAAATCCGATGTCGAGACATTCTCATCATCGCTCACTAAAAAAGTTTGATTGGCAGCATCAGGATGGTCAATACAAGTAACTATGAGATCAATTAAATTATCTATCGCAACAAAACTACGCTGATTTTTTATAGCACCTAGGGGTAACAGTAAATTTTTTTCAGCTACTTTTAAAAGGCTAGCAAAGTTACCTGGTGCGCCTTTACCATAAATTAAAGGTGGCCGAATTATAACAACCTCCATTCCAGTATCTTCAGCTATTTTCTTTAAGCCAATCTCAGCTTCATATTTTGAAATTGCATAATTCTCTTTAGGGCTTGGATTATCTTCAACCTTAAAAGGGTGATTATTTGAGGTTCCATTTACACCTATAGAGCTTATGAATATAAACCTCCTCACACCGGCAACTGAAGCATCCTTAGCTAATTTCAAACTACCAGCTGTGTTTACATTTATAAATTCATCTAAATCATCGTTTTTTCCATGTGCTAAACCAGCTAAATGTATTACACATTCAGCACCAGTTAATACCCCTCCCCACTCAGTATCAATATTAATTTTGGGGATAATATGTGGTTTAATAAATTTAGAAAGAACATTGGAAGTTCTAAAAGCACCACTGACATTATAATTTTTATAGATTGTTCTAATTAAATACCCACCTACGAACCCGCTTCCTCCTGTAACAAAAATCACTTATTTCCCTTATAAATAGTTAATAGTTTATTGTACATTACTGAGAACTCAAATTTTTTTAGAAACAACTCATAAGAATTCAAACCCATACTAAAATCACCTTTATTTTTATCATTAATGAACTGCTTTATAGCATCTGACAATTCAACTGCACCCCTATCAGGTACAAGTATGCCATTATTACTGCTAATTAACTCTGGAATGCCGCCCACATTACTCGCTACTAATGGCTTTGAATAAGACATAGCTTCAATTAATGACATTGGTAGGCCTTCAGACTTTGATATCAATAACACTAGGTCTGAACTAGAGTAATAATGTGAAAGATCTTCCTTAAATCCCTCAAGTAAAACCTTATCAGATAAATTTGACTCTTTGATTAAAGAATGAACTTTGTGAGCGTCAGGTCCATCTCCTACAATTCTTAAAACCCAATCATATTCTGTAATTAAGCAAAGACCTTCTATTAACGTATTAAAATCTTTAGGTTCTTGAAACCTAACAACTGAGAGTATTTGTAATGTTCTGTGCTCATTAAAAAAAACCGTATGATTATTATCTAAAGCCCCATTATGGATTGTGCACAGCTTATTTGAAGGTATCCCTATTACATTTTCAGCAAAATCCGTATCCGTACTAGAAACGCAAATTATTTTTGTGGAAATACACGAGAGAAAGCGCTCCAAATACTTATAAATTTTATTATTTAAACCACTACTAGCTCTAATATGAGACCATCCGTGAGCAGTGAAAATGACTTTAGTATCTATTCCGAAACAAGCAATTCTAGCCAATAAACCAGCCTTTACAGAATGAATAGCGACAACATCAGGCTTAAAATATTTAACGTATTTACGAATGCTTAAAATAGCTTTCAAGTCTTTTATTAGAGAAAGCTCTCTCTGTATATTTTTTACATCAACAAACGCTATACCGTTTTCATTAAGTAAATCTCTAAAGCTACCATTACCCGATGACAATACATTGACTTCATAGCCATCATTAATCAATGCTTTCGATATATCGAAAACATGCCTCTGAGCACCACCTACAGTATCTACACGTGTAATTACTTGCAATATTTTCATGAGTAACAATATCCCTGAACAACAATTAATAGAATGAGTTTATTCCCTAAACTATCGATAAGACCATTTAATCTACTTCGTTAAAATATACCTCTTTAGAAACAAGTTATATCTACTTTCCTCCCCTCCACACTTGAATATAAAAATCAACCATTGAACCCAACTCGAATTTATTAACAATTTGCTTTCTTGCAAGTATCTGCCGTTCATTCCAGAGCATACTGTCAGATAAAAGTTCATAAAATGCATTTCTTAATGCACTAGCAAGTGCATTACTATCTTGAGCTGGTACTATCCAGCCGGTATCACCAACGATCAGAGATGCATCTCCTACATCTGTAGATACACAAGGCGTGCCACAGGCCATAGCTTCTGCTATAACATTTGGAAATGCCTCTCCTAGGCTTGACAATATATGGATGTCAATTTTATTCATTATGAAAGGAACGTCAGTTCTTTTTCCTAAAAGAATTAATTGTTCAGAGCACCCTGATCTTTCAATCAGAGTCATTAACTCCTGATTTGTAGAAGTCATTTCATTACCAACTAGTAAACACTTGATAGTTGGATATTCATGTTTTATTTTACTTATCGCAGAAAATAGATTCATGTGATCTTTTTGAATATCAAACCTACCGACCATACCAACCAGTAAAGAACCTTGAAGTTCAAACTCCACATCTAAATAAGAAGTATCCAAGCAAGGTTTAAATCTATCTAAACAGTAACCATTAGGAATGGTGATAAATTTATCTGACTCATAACCAATATCAATATGAGTTTTTACTGCATCAACTGAACAACAAATTATTTTTTTTGGGATATATTTAGAAAGTAAAGCACATGTCTTTGCTATCAATATTGTTGATTTTTTTACTGTTCCAGGGGTTAAATTACTATGCCTAACCCCCCAAAAAACATCTTCCACACCTGCAAACTTTGCAGCTACTCCACCTAATAGATCAGCATGATACATCCAAGTCTGAATGACTTGAGGCTTAATCAACTTAATCAACTTATAAAGTTGCCAAAACGAAAGAATAGAATTAAAATTTTTAGAAATGTTTAAACAATGAACATCAATGCCTGCTTTTCTTAACTGAGCACCATATTTCCCCTCATCCGTAAGTGAAATAACTACATGATCTACGTACTCACTGTTAGTGCATAGACGAGTTAAAACACCCTCAGCCCCACCATCTCCTAATCCTGTAATAATGTGTAGAATTTTCATTTTTATCTTATATAATAATTTGTTGTTGGATATCGCACTAGAAATTTTTTACTTAACTGATAAGCTGTCTCTATTAGCATGCACAGTTACGCTTTTTTAAATTTATTAAGCGGGATAACAATGTAAACCTAAGGAGAAACTAACATGGTTTCCTCATAACTACAGCCCAAAACCTAATAACGGTCTACCAAGGCGACCAAATATGCTTATCAAAAATAAAAAGACAAACAAGCTATAAGCCATTAATCTGCGCATCGGGCTCAAATTCAACGCAGCCAAAACAGCAAAGATTAGCCCACTTTCAAAAATTCTCGCTGTGTAAACTGTAAAGAAATAAGTTGCTAAATAAAGGACTATACATGAAATTGAAAATATATATCTTCGAATAAAATCTTTTCCTGCAAGATAATATAGAACAAGTATTGCCGACCAAAAAACAAAACCAAATCCTGATGCTGATGTAGTTACTGAATCTTCTGATACTTGTCTAGCACCCAAGAAAGTACCAACAACCAAAATAGAGCTGCCTAATAACAAGCTAATGAAAACAGCGACAACACTGCTAACATCTTCCCCAAGTTTAGAAGTTTGTAATTGTGAACAGAGTGCGGCAAAAAAAACTATGAAGAAAAAAGAGGAATGGATAAATGGAGTGCAGATAATAAGGAAAAACCGAACCCTTTCATTTCCGCTCATAATCCCAAGGATGAATATTGATATTGCAAAACCTTGCCTAATATGAACTATAAATTTACCAATTACTTGTGGAAATAGCAGCAATAGTAATAAAAATAAAAACCCCTTGGGGTTAGTTGTCAAAACAAAATAAGCTACGGTAAAAGATGATGAAAACACTATGACTTTTATAATGAAAGTGGGGTCACCAATTGAGCTTAATACTATATTAACAATAAGCCATAGCGGTTCATTGAATAGGACACTAAATAGCCCCTTACTTTGATAACGAGCAAAAATAACATGTGATTTTTCAGCATAGTATATATAGTTAATTCTATCTACAATCGTTTCATTTACAGGTAAACTCGATAACATTAATGCATATATTGATGCAAAAAACACACATAAATAAATGTAATAAGCTTGGCGATTTGACGTATTTTTATACACGTCAAGAGCACACAAGTTAAAAATATTGATATTTAATAACATACAACAAACTCATTAATTAATGTTTAACACATTTTCCCATCTTTGAATCACGCTATTCACTGTAAATGGAGCTATTGATTTTAAAACTTGCTTTCTCTGTACTGACTTATTTAACTGCTTAATTATTGCTTCTGCGAGTTTAGCAGTGTCATTCTGCGCAACCAGTTCACCAGCAATATCTGAAGTAATAATTTCTTTCGGCCCACTAGGGCAGTCAAAAGAAACAACAGGTGTCCCTAACGACAATGATTCAAGTAAGACGTTTGGGAAACCTTCATAGGCAGAACTTAATAAGGTTAGCTTAGCTTTCGAGTAATAATCTGCCACATTTGATTTAAATCCCTCAAAATCAACATTAGACTGAACACTTAATTGCTCGGTTAAACTCTTTAATTCTTTCTCCAAACGCCCTGTACCTATTATCTTTAGCCTTAAATCAGGATTTGATTGTACTACTTTCGAGAATGCGATTATTGCATGATGAAAAGACTTCTGCTCTACCAACCGACCCACACAGAGTATAAAACACTCCTTTTTCAATGGCTTAGACAAAAGAAACTCTCCTTGTTGCCTAAACTTCTCATTAACTGGGTTGTATATATAAGTACAGTGCTTTTCAAGACTAGGCTTATACCGCAATAGATCTAACTGCATAGCTTCACATTGATTAATAATAAGATCGACACGTGAATAAAAAAAACAAACAACTGGCAATACTACAGATCTTAACCAAAAGCTTTTCTCTGTTTTTATTTTTTGAGTGATTGAGTTAATATTACGTGCTATTAACACTGGTGGATTCTTAATAAAAAACCGAGAAACCGCAGCTATCGGAGTTAATTCGTAGCTAAAAACGACTAGCCTCTCAACAGTATTTTGCTTTAAATAACCTACTAAGGGCAGTGTTGCACTCCTAGCTTTTTTAACTCCGAGATTTTCAAGCTTTACCTGCTCATCCAGATCTCCAGCTAAAGTCATATTTTTATCATTGAGGGTAAGTACTGTTACTCTCCATCCTCGTTGGGCTAATGCACTGGCAATAATTGCACATACTCGCTCAGCACCACCACCACCTAAGGAACTTATCAAAAATGTTACTGATTTATTTTGCATGCTTTCCGTCCCGTTGCTGCCAAATTTGTAAGAATTTCTCTGCGACATGTAGATGACCGTGAACTTGCTCAGCAAACGCTCTTGATTTCATTCCAATATCAGGAATTAAGTGCTTGTTATGTAGAAGGTATTCTACTTTCTCAACTATGCTATCTTTGTTAGGTTGAATATTGAAATAAGGTGCTGACTTTATATTAAAATCAGCAAAAGACTCAGGCTCAGCTCCACCTAATACAACTTTCCCCATTGCCAAAGCAAAAATACCATTTAACCCGAGAGAATATGAATTTGTTTGATCGATAATAATATTTGTTTGGCTCATCAATTTTAAATACTTATCCAAAGGCATTTTACCATCAATCACTAAATCAAGTTCATCAGGATATTTGGAGCGTAAGATTTCAAATGCTTCTCTAACATAATGAGTCCCTTTGAAGCCTGGACGGTTTAAACCATGGAATACGACAAGTTTTCCAACACAATTATTTTCTGAATATTGAATATCATCAACATTCACAGGCAATGGTACAACTGGCGTCATATTATCACAGTGCTCATAACTTACCCGATATTCATGCATAACAGGAATTATCCCATCAACATTTTTTGCAAAAAAATCATTTAATTGAAGGAACTTTTTGCTTTCATAGTGATGTGTAGAAGCCTTTAAATCATATTTTAAATAGTCATTAAAAGGCCCATAACTTAACTTCTCACGACCATATTTCCAAAAGTACGCATCACTGCCTGCAGCAAGTAAAAAAACCGCACCATTGTTCTTCTTTATTTTTTTGAGACTAGATTTAAACGGAAATAAATTACCAGGGAAGACGAAAGGATTAACAAATTGAACAACATCGTAGCCCTTGATAGAAGAAATGAAATCCATCAACATCTTACGATATTGCAAACGGCCTAATAGAGACTGGCTTTCTATAGAAATATCAATATCGCAAGGAATACTTTTCCACCCGTTACCATTAGCTGCGATAGTGACATCATGACCCAGAGCAACTAACCCATCTTTAAGGTTTTTATGGACCGCGCTAAATTCGCCAATCAAAAGGATTTTCATTACTTCACCCCCTCTAAAATATGTGTCGCTGCAGCAGTATGGAATTCAGATTCATCTATTCGAGCACTTACAGCTGCAAAGTCTTGCGATGTAAAACTATAATTCCCATAGTTACTAGAGAGCTCATTTAATGCTTTCGCTAGCGCTTTATCACTACCCGATTTAAAAACTTGTCCAAACGGACCTGTCACCAACGTACTAGACCCACAACCATCTGAGCATATTACAGGCGTCCCACAACTGAGAGACTCCGCGACCGTTGCAGGACCGGCGTCGAGTAAACTTGGTACGACACACACATGTGACTCGCGAAAGAAAAGGTTTAAATCCTCCACACGACCTAAAAACTCAACGCCTTCTATATCACGATACTTTTCTTCGATTGACTTTTTCAGCCCAGACTCAATATTTCCGCCAATTAATAATTTAGCCCCCGCAGGTCGACTTTCTTTCCATGCATCCAGCAAGACTGTAAGGCCTTTCAACCAAACTGAGTGTGCTATATAGCAAAATGTAAATTGTTTTCTCTTGGTAACAATCGTTTCAGGAAAAAGCTTCGCATTAGGCTTTATAAAGGTTTCTCGATAGAAAATTTCTTTATCTCTGTATGAAGATGTGTATGTTCTTCTCTGAGATTCCGTGAAAAGCATCAGCTCATCAACTTGTGCGTAGCTTTTACGGATAAAGGCAAGTCGCGTACAGTCAGTGTATACATCTGAAATATTTATACCAAACTTAGTCTCTAAGTTATTTAGTTCTGCTCTAATAGCAAACTCACAGGGGTTACCTGCAATAAAAATATTTTTCCCACCTAATTGACGATTTTTGGCAAACGTTTTTGGTAAGTAGCAACTTGCAACTAGGTACGTTTTATCAGTCAGCTTTTTTGCGCAAATATAATCAAATAAAACTTCCATATAGTAGCGTTTTTTAGCTAAAGTCCTTTTGAAGAAAGGTTTACTCGCCAAAATATCTACTATTTTAGAAATATAAAAATAGCATGATGAAACCGTCTTTATATCTTTGTATTTCTCACTATTACTTCTTGCATCGCCAATATAGTAATCGACGGCCTTGCTTTTAGATAGCTCGGCATACAGAGGCAATAAAAACTTAACCATACCTGTCGCGATATCATTCCTTAGGGTTTGAAACGAGATAAATGTGACCTTACTTCTCTTTTCTCTCACATCAGAGACCACGAAATTGCTCCTCGCCTGATAACATTCTGACCGTCTTAATGTATTCAGGCCACTCCCCAATATCTAACCATGACTTCTCACTGATTGGAAATACACCAACTCGGCCCCCTCGGTCATTTACCGAAGCGATAAGATCTGTTATGTGATAAAACTCATTTTCTGGTATTTCGTTCAGCAAATGAGGTTCTAAAATGTAAACGCCAGCATTTATTTTAAACGTCAACTGAGGCTTTTCCTCCATTGACTCTAATATACCGTCTTTTCCTGATTGTATAGTTCCATATGGAATAGATAGCGTTTTGAGTGCTGAAACTAAAGTGATCTCATTTTGATTCCTCTGGTGATATTCATAAAGTTCGCCAAGATCTTGCTCAATTAAGATGTCACAATTAGTAACATAAAATGTTTTGTCAATTTTACCTTTTAATAAACTTAACGAGCCAGCTGTACCTAATGGTTTATCTTCTTCAAAAAACGATACTTTGTCAGCCTGATTTACACTATTAAGGTAGTATTCAATCATTTCTTTTTTATAATTAACAGACATATAAAAATCATTTGAACCCGCATTTTCAAAGCGGGACATGATCTCTTCCAAGATCGTTTTTTCACCTATAGGTGTTAATGGTTTAGGTAAAACATTTGATAATGGCTTGAGGCGAGTACCTTTACCACCAGCCATAATAACAACTGGTACATCGTATTGATTAGATGGCTTTATCTCATCTTGATTGATAAGTTCTTCCCAAAACACCACTTTAATGATATTGCCTTCACCATCTAAAACCGGCATAAACTCAGCCCTGATTTTCTTCATCAAATCAGAGATGTCTTGCATTGAGTCAGACGTACTTGCAACAATCTTACGATCCAGTTTTAGCTCACTGACAGATAAGGATAGGTTAACTCCCTGAAGGATAGCCCTTTGAACATCACCAATACTGATCAATGTGACATACTTGCCGCTTTCATCGATAGTAATCAGTAATTTTTTTCTAACTTCATCCATTTTTTTCATTGCATCAAGCACTGAAATATTAGAAGAAATACAGACCTGCAAATACTCTTTACGATTTTCCATCATGGCTCACCTTAACAATAAACTTTTTACCTTTACAACTAAAGTGCAAAGGGAATTTATCAAAATCAGCACCTCTGATTAGATCCATCTGCTCTGACAACGGTTTATTGATATCAAGCTCGTCATCTTTGTCAGTCAACTGACCGTAAAAGCTTTCCGCTCCTTGCTGCTGATGAGGCTCCCAATCTGGGAATTGAGCTACATACTTAATGCACATCTGCACAATTTCTTCAGCCATACGATTACGTGATTCAGGTAGTAACTCAGTGTCAATCAAATCCAAAGAATGTTTAAAATAATAAGGTCCATCATCAACCGCTTCATTCGCTTCAAATAAAGTAAGTGTAACGGCGCTTTTTCCTTCTCGAATTTGCCACTGCAATGGAGAAAAGCCCTTGCCTGCAGGTAAGTCGCTTGCATGAACAACAATATTACTTTTACTCTTATCCAAGGTGCTTTTCTTTACAATTTTTACGCAGCTTAGCAAGAATAAAATATCGTTATTCTCTGGCACTTCACTTTGGTCGTGTATATAAGCAACTTCTAGCCCACCTAAGGTATTCAGTGCTCCTAAAAGCTTGTTACCATAAGGCACGAACCAGCTATCATGTTGATCAGTTAATATCGTGATTTTCACTCTGAAACAGCCTTTTTCAAAGATTCTGCAATGTAGCTCACTTCTTCTTTCGATAAAGCCGCATACATAGGTAAAGTTAACTCTGCGTCTGTTACATATTCTGTAAGTGGTAATTCACCAGCAACATACTCTTGAAATACAGAAAAACGATGTGCAGCTGGATAATGAACACTCGTTTGAATACCACAACTATGAAGACGTTCACGAATGGAATCTCTACGTGTATCATCTGCATTATCCAGAACAATGGGCATAACATAGTTTGAAGAAAACTCATGTCTGTCTTCAAAAGGAATAGTGATACCTTCAATGCCTTCGAGTGCTTCTAGATACCACTTACGAACTTGGCTACGCTTTTCTAAATCCGCAGGTAACTTCTTTAATTGTGCTAGACCAATGCCGGCTCTCAAGTCATCCATTCTGTAATTAAAACCGTTGCTTACAACATCATATGTGGTTGCGTGACCGGTTGCCCTCTGGTAAGACATTGTTGTCATTCCATGAGAGCGCAGTAATTTTATTTTATCAGCTATTTCATCGCTATTAGTAATAAGCATTCCGCCCTCACCTGTACTGATATTTTTATTTGAGAAGAAACTAAAACAACCAACATCCCCAATACTGCCTAATTTCTTACCATGGTATTCTGAAAGCGGTCCATGACAAGCATCTTCTATTACTTTCAAATCATGCTCTTTGGCTATAGACATAATTGCTTCCATATTTGCCCCATAACCCGCAAAATGCATTGGAATAACCGCTTTAGTTTTGGGCGTTATCTTGCGTTTGATATCTGCGACACTTATCGTCAAATCTTCAAGGCTAGTAATATCTGCAAAAACAGGGGTTGCACCAACATAGCGTACGCAGTTAGCAGTAGCAACAAAAGTAAGGGAAGGCACTATCACCTCGTCCCCTTCTTTTACATCTAACGCCATTAGAGCTAGGTGCAATGCAGCAGTACAATTAGCGATTGAAACACCGCGTTTTGCTCCGCTCATTTGCGCAAACGTATCTTCAAACTCAACACACTGTGGCCCCATTGAAAGCCACTGGTTTTCTAAAGTCTTAACAACAGAATGCGTCTCAGCTTCATCAAAATTTAATTTAAAAAGTGGAATTTTATAGTTCATTATTTTTCCTGCATTATTTTCAATTACATCTTACTGTCTAAATATTTACCCGTCTCTTTATGACCAAAATCGGGTATAACTTCGAAAAACAGCTCAACGATTTGTTCTTTAAACCAAATATCACGCTTTAACTCATCAATTCTGTCTGAAAAACGCTCTACCAAATGAGCATCAAAATTAAGCTCATTCTTAATTACGCCTAGATTCTCAAAGCGAGTCATATCAAGAACTTCTTTGTCAGTAAAAAACTCTTCAAAATCTTTTTCACCAGTTGTATCACTTCGTGAGAATAGGCACGGCCACTTGCCTTCCTCTGGTAACGATAATGCTAACTCCCTCGCTTGTTCTTCTGACTCACATAACACTGGCTCATAGCCTAATTCAGCTAAATACTTAACAGCAATATCAGCAAAAGAGATTAAATGTAACGACTCACTGAGCTTTGGAAAGAAAATATCTCTATTTTCACCGAAAATACAACTCATTAAGCATAACTCTCCTGATTCTTGAGGCGTAACAAAATATCGTTTGATGTCATTTGGAGCGACAATAGGTTGTCTTTTTTGGATACGTTGATTGAATCCATGTAAAAGGGATCCATCTGAAAAAGCAACGTTTGCGAAGCGAGCAGTAGAAATATTGATATCTTGACTGTGCTTCATTAAAAACATTTCCATAATACGTTTTGACGCACCCATCATATTAACTGGATTCGCAGCTTTATCTGTTGACACACAGAAATATTTTTTTACACCCGACCTAATAGATTGTTCAATTGTCTTATCCGTATTAAAGATATTTACGTCTATCATACGCATTAAAGTAAATGGGTCTTTTTCACTTCTCACATGTTTTAAAGCTGATAAGTTTAAAACATAGTCATATTTACCATCACTTTTGATAAATGCATCATACTCAATTGAGCCAATATCAAGAGCAAATGTTTGAAAATCTCCAGAGATATAGCCGAATAAACTACGAATATCACGAACAAGCTCAACCATATTGTTTTCACTAATATCTACGACATGTAGCTTCTTCGGGTTTCGTTTAAATATTTCTTTAGTTACCGCTTGACCAATAGAGCCAGCTCCCCCGATCACTAAAAAAGAGCTTAAACTAACTAGCTCTCTTAATTTTTTATCATAACTAGCAATATCATTATCGAAAAGGCTATCTTCTCTTCCTATCAAATGTAGAATATTATCCATCTTTTATTTACCTTAAAATCTCATTCATCGTGACAAAATTAACCTCGTACCTATCTCGCACATAGTTAAGTATGTTAATTACAGTATCTTTCATTGTCTCATTGCTACCGGTCATTTTTTGACCAAACGCATAAGTATGTGTAGACAATACGAAATCACCACGTTTTTTGAAAACAAAATCTATAGCATCTTTAATTTCGTTTAGAGAAGAACTTGGCTGCAGACTAACATGCTCAATAAAATGCCCTTTCCCAAACTTTATCGCATAAGGATATGGTCGCTTTGTTTTGCGGTTAAAAAGCTGATGCTTAAATACTTTCAAAAAACTTACAGTCGAGAAATACTTACTGAATAAGCCATAATTTTTTGCCGATGGTAAATAACCACACACATTTAGACCATTGACGTAGAGCGCATCAAGACCTTGCTCTGATAAAAGATTTTGTGGCGGAGTAAAAAAACAAACTCGGCCAGCAAACAAGTCATTTAGATATTGATTTGATGTTGCTAACTCTTTAGATAGATCCCTATCCGTATAAAATTCGGCCCCTACACCAAAGTTTTTAGAAAATCGGGGAATTACAAGATCATCATTCTGGTGATATATTCCATGTTGAGCAATTGCAATACGCCCAACTTTAATCTCATGGGTTAAATATTCCATTAACCCATGGTTTCTATCAATATGATAGATATCCTTATCGAGCTTGATTTGCTTAATCACTTCATCAGTAATTCCTGCACTACCCACAGACTCGAGCAATTCAAGATTCTTCTTCCAATCGCCTTTGTACCATGGCACCACAGATAAAGTTACTGGACAGATATCACTGACCCCATCTAAGCAATCGGACAAAAGTTGTTCCGAAAAATGATAATTCACATCATCATCTCTTATTGCAAATTTCATATTGTTCTCATGTTTAAATATCTATTTTTACCTTTAATCCAAAGGTATGTAAATGTAACTAGCATAAATAGTTCAGTTAACAATCTATTCAGGTGTAAATACTCAAGTGATAGACAATTCGCAACCACAGCAATTGAAGTTACGCCCAACAACCACCCTATAGCATCAATAAAAATTAATAATTTCGGCTTTGCAAATAAACTTATTAAGTTTCCAGGTATTTTGTACAATAAATATGTAAAAGAAGATAGCAGTACAAAAACAAGATAAGTCTCAATATATTCATACTTATTGAAGCCAAGTAACTCAACCAATAAATCAATGTATACTATCAATGCGACCATCACAAAGCCACCTACTACCGCAATCAATGCATTCACTTTAGCTACAAACCGGATGTGTACTTCACATTTTTTTATATCGTTTCTATATTGGATGACTCTTTGAATTAACGGATCAAAAAAGCCCTCAATGAAAGACTTTCCTATCTCTTGAAATTGCTTGGCAAGCCCGTAAGCCCCTTGCATTTCTGGAGATAGAAGAATCGAAACTAACAACCTGTCACTTTGTGCTAAAGCATATTTTACATATCCAATTGCACCAAAGCCCAAAAAGCGTTTCGCAAACATTAAACGGCGTACTGTAATGTTAACTGGCTTAAGGTACTTCCAAACAAAGCAAACACCACTAAAAAATATCAATGCAGGCATAATGGTTAACACTAATATAAAGTACTCAAATCCAAACGTTATGAACAACCATACGCCAGTAATTTTTGTTACTAAACTACCTAGAGTAAGAATAGTAAATGCTGCAATATAATTGTTAAAAGACTTCAGAATAAGAGACAACCAGTTGTTAAAGGAAAAAAACAGCCCTGACAAACTGAATAACATAATGGCACCTAAATAATCCCCTTGGTAATTACTCTTAGCTATATAGTAGCTATAAGCAAAAACTGGCACCATAAGTACAAAGAATAAAACAAAACGAATCACTAAGGATATTGAAATAAAGTACTTCAATCTATGTTCAAACCCATTTTGCCACTTTAATGCATTTCTTATTAAAACAGTTTCATAACCAATAGATGTAAAACAGCCATAAAATGCAATGATGATCTGATAAATAATTACCAAAGAGTAAAAATGCGGCTCTATATTGGCCGCAATATACACTGTAGAAAATAGCCCAACTACTATGTTTAATACCTGCAGGGCTAAGAAAATAAAACTCTGGCTCATTTGTAGCAATTCAAAGCAATTACAACTGCATCTACCTCTTTGCTACCCATAATAGGGCTTAATGGTAACGACAAAATATTTTTATGTATTTTTTCAGTAATCGGATACTCCCCTTCAAAAAAACCTTCATATGCTTTTTGTGTATGGGGAGGAATTGGATAGTGCACCAAAGTCTGAATTCCTTGTTCATTCAAAAATGACACAAGATTGTCTCTATTATCTACTTCTATGGTGAATAAATGCCACACGTGTGCCCCTTGTTTTTCTACCCTCGGCAGCTTTATTAGTGGGTTTATGATTTTAGTTAGGTAAGCTTGTGCAACTTTTCTTCGTTGCTCGGTTTCTGCATCTAAATACTTTAGCTTTATACTTAACATAGCTGCTTGGATCTCATCTAATCGGCTATTCACCCCTTGATATGAATTTTCATATTTCTTATGTGAACCATAATTACGTAAAGCTTTTAATATTGAAGCAAGCTCTGGATCGTTTGTTGTAACTGCACCAGCATCACCAAGAGCACCTAAGTTTTTACCTGGATAAAAACTAAACCCAGCAGCGTGGCCCCAATTACCGCATTTTTTATCATTAATTTGCGCACCGTGTGACTGAGCACAATCCTCTAACACAAGTAAATCATGCTTTGCAGCAATATCCATTAGCTCCGGCATAGGTGAGATTAACCCATACAAATGCACTGGTAAAATAGCTTTAGTTTTAGATGTTATCGCAGCTTTAGTTTTAAAAGGACATAAATTATAAGTATCTTCATCAGGTTCAACCAATACTGGAGTTAGGCTATTTTCTGTAATAGCTAAAATACTTGCTATGTATGTGTTCGCAGGTACGATAACTTCATCGCCTGCTTGGAGCTTACCAAGCTCTTTCCAAGCTCTCAACGTAAGTGTTAGAGCATCAAGGCCATTGGCAACACCTACAGCAAATCTTGTTCCACAATAAGCAGCAAACTCAGTTTCAAAAGCCTCTAATTCGTTACCCATAATATACCAACCAGAATCAATTACTCGTGAACAGGCTTCTTTTAATTGCTGTTGATATTGCGCATTAATTTCTTTTAAATCTAAAAACGGGATCATTTTTCAATCTCTTTTGCTGGGTTGCCAACAACGGTCACATGTTCAGCAACACTTTTTGTAACTACGGAACCGGCTCCAATCATTGCGCCAGCACCAATTGTAATTCCGGGTAAAATGGTTGAATTAGCACCTATAGATGCACCTTTACAAATTCGTGTTTTAAAAAACTCAGTTGGGTACTGTTTAGAACGAGGTGTGAGATCATTAGTAAATGTAACATTAGGACCAATAAATACATCATCTTCTATTGTGATTCCATCCCAGATTTGCACTCCACTTTTAATCGTCACTCTATCACCAATAATGACATCATTTTCAATTAAACAATGAGAGCAAATATTACAATCACGACCAATTCTAGCTTGCGAAAGTACAACACAAAACTGCCAAATATTTGTATTATCACCAATAGTAATTGATTGAACATCACTTAATTTATGTATCATTTGACACTACCTTAATAAAGTCTAAATAACTTCGAATATAATCAGATTCATCATAAATATCAGATGCAAGCACTAAAAAGATACAATCTTTACTAAAGTTATGCATCTCATGCCAAACCATAGGTGGGATCAGTATACCTTCAGAAGATGAATTCATAATAAGTGTTTCTTTCACATTCCCATCATCAAAGAGCATTTCGCATGTGCCAGATAAACAAATAGCCATCTGCTTTAACTTATAATGAGCATGAAACCCTCTAGGGGTATCACAATCGAGATCTTTAAGGTAATAAATTCTTTTTATCTCAAATGGAATATTTTTTAAAGCTTCTACAATTGTTAGTTCACCTCGATGATCACCACGAGTAGGAAGCGTAATCGTTTCAAAGAAGCTCATTACTTAAAATCTTCATTGATTATTGAAAACAAATACTGGCCATAACTATTTTTTGAAAACAGCTGCGCTAATTCTTTAATCTGATCTTTGGTTAACCAACCATTGTTAAAACCAATCTCTTCTAAACAAGCGATTTTATAACCTTGGCGTTTTTCAATGGTTTCAACAAACTGTGATGCTTCAAGCAAACTTTCATGTGTACCTGTGTCTAACCAAGCGAAACCTCGACCTAAAATCTCTACGTTAAGCTGATTTTTCTTTAAGTACAGCTCATTCAAACAGGTAATTTCTAATTCACCTCGATGAGAAGGCTCTACTTGTTTAGCTAATTCAACTACGGAGTTATCATAAAAATATAAACCAGTAACGGCTAAATTCGATTTAGGTTTGGTAGGCTTTTCTTCAATTGAAATAGCTTTGTTATTTTCATCAAACTCGACAACACCAAAACGTTCAGGGTCTTTAACTTGATAACCAAAAACAGTTGCACCTTGGCCATTTTTTGCATTTTCAAGAGCATGCTTTAATTTTGGGGTAAAACCTTGGCCATAAAATATGTTATCGCCTAGGACTAAACACACATCATCATTACCAATGAATTCTTCACCCAAAATAAATGCTTGAGCTAGGCCATCAGGACTGGGTTGTGATGTATAGCTCAGTTCAATCCCAAATTGTGAACCATCTCCTAGTAGACGCTTAAATGAGTCACTATCTTCTGGCGTGGTAATAATTAATACCTCGCGGATACCAGCTAGCATTAATACTGAAAGTGGATAGTAAACCATCGGTTTATCGTAAATTGGTAATAACTGCTTAGAAACACCCATTGTTATTGGGTAAAGGCGAGTGCCTGAGCCACCCGCGAGGATAATTCCTTTCATATTACTTTCCTTGCGTTGCACTGTTTATTTCGCCGAGACGTTCACGTTGATATGAACCGTCTTGCACATTTTGACACCAATTTTGATTACTTAAATACCATTGCACGGTTTTACGCAACCCAGTTTCAAAAGTCTCAATTGGAGTCCAATTAAGCTCTTTACCCATTTTTGAAGAGTCTATTGCATAGCGTCTGTCATGCCCTGGTCGATCGCTTACAAATGTAATTTGCTCTGCATAATTTGATTCTTTAGGCACTAATTCATCTAAAATACTGCAAATTGTTTGTACAACTTCTATATTCTTTTTTTCATTATGGCCACCTATATTATATGTCTCACCCACTTGTCCTTCAGTAGCAACTTTGTATAAGGCACGTGCATGATCTTCTACATAGAGCCAATCGCGAATTTGATCACCTTTACCATAAATAGGTAAATTTTTACCTTCAAGTGCATTTAAAATAACTAAAGGTATTAACTTTTCAGGGAAATGATAAGGCCCATAGTTATTTGAACAATTAGTTATAATTGTTGGGAAACCATAAGTTCTTAGCCAAGCTCTAACAAGATGATCACTTGATGCTTTACTTGCCGAATACGGACTGCTCGGGGCGTAAGCGTTTTGTTCAGTAAATAAAGGTAGCTGTTTACCTAACGCATCCCCCTTTTGGTCATCTGGGTGAGGTAAATCACCATAAACTTCATCTGTAGAGATATGATGAAATCTGAAAGCGAGTTTTGCGCGATCCTCAAGTGAATTCCAATACTCGCGAGCAGCTTCTAATAGAGTGTATGTACCTACAATATTAGTTTGAATAAACTCTGCAGGTCCAGTAATTGAACGGTCTACATGGCTTTCTGCGGCTAAGTGCATTACGGCATCAGGTTGATGAGTTGAAAGCACACGATCAAGCTCAGCTCGGTTGCAGATATCAATTTGCTCAAACATATAGCGCTCACTACTCTCAATAGATGCTAATGATTGTAGATTGCCCGCATAAGTTAATTTATCAAGATTAATAACTGAATCAGTCGTATTTTTAATTATATGGCGTATAACAGCCGAGCCAATAAAACCAGCTCCTCCAGTAACTAAGATTTTCATATTAATTGTTACCTAAAAATTCTTTATACCATGGCATTGCTTTGCTAATACCTTGTAATATTTTATATTCTGGTGCATAGCCTAAGTTAGTTTCAGCTTTGCTAACATCGGCTTGAGAATGTCGCACATCACCAGCTCTAAAATCACGATAAACTGGTTGCTCTTCTGCAACTATATTGCACTCTTTAAGTGCGGATTGAATACTTTTATACAAATCATTAAGTGTTGTACGATCACCCACTGCTACGTTATATACTTCGTCTTTAGCTGCATCTGAAGCTGTAGCTGCTAGAATATTCATCTGCACTGTATTTTCAATAAAACAAAAATCGCGACTAGTTTCACCATCACCATTAATAAATACATCTTCACCTTGAATCATAGCAGCAGTCCATTTAGGGATAACAGCTGCATATGCCCCATTTGGATCTTGGCGTTGACCGAATACATTAAAGTAACGTAAACCAATTGTTTTAAAGCCATAAGTACGCGCATAAACACCAGCGTATAGCTCATTTACATATTTAGTTACTGCGTAAGGTGATAGAGGGTTACCAATATTTTCTTCAACTTTTGGTAATGCAGGGTGATCGCCATATGTCGAGCTACTTGCAGCATAAGTAAAGCTTTTAACGTTTGCCTCTTTAGCAGCCTGTAGCAAATTTACAAAACCAGTAATATTAGCCGCATTTGTTGTAACTGGGTCAGCAATAGAGCGAGGAACAGAACCTAGAGCGGCTTGGTGTAATACATAGTCAATGTTATTAGCTAATACTTTTTCGCAATCTTCATAATGACGAATATCACCTTCAATAAAATTAAAACCTTGCCACTGCTCTGGGGTCACTAAGCCTTGCACTTCATCAAGATTATGTTGATGCCCCGTTGCAAAATTATCGAGCCCAACTACCTTTTGGTTTAATTTTAGTAAATGCTCTAAAAGGTTTGAACCTATAAATCCTGCCACACCTGTGATTAGCCAAGTTTTTGGGGAAGCTAATAGTTCTGCTTTAATTTGTTCGTAACGAGTCATGATTTTCCTTTAAAATATTTTACAGTAGAGGGCTTTGCAGGCATTTAAAGAGTAAAGTACCTATGTCCTAAAAAGCGCGGGGTAAACCCACGCCTACAATGACTATAAACGCATATCTACGTCTTGCTTAGGTAGCACATATTTTAGGTCATACAAAACGTGCTGCGCTTTACCTAGTGCACGTATTTGTGCTGCGCCCATTTCTTTAAACTCGTTATGACCAACAGCCAAAATTATTGCGTCATAATTATTTTGTTTGTGCTCTGTGGTTAAACTTAAACCATATTCATGCTGTGCTTCTTCGTTTGAGCACCAAGGATCAACAATATCTACATTAATGTTATATTCTTTAAGCTCACTTACAATATCAACCACTTTGGTATTACGTAAATCTGGGCAGTTTTCTTTAAAGGTTAAGCCCATGACTAGTACATTAGCCCCATCAACTTGAATGCGCTTTTTAAGCATCTTTTTAACCAGCTCAGAAACCACATGTTTTCCCATGCCATCATTTAAGCGGCGGCCAGCTAAAATCATTTCAGGATGATAACCAACACTTTGAGCTTTATGAGTTAAGTAATATGGATCAACGCCAATACAGTGCCCGCCAACTAAACCTGGGCGAAATGGCAAAAAGTTCCATTTAGTTCCAGCAGCCTCTAACACTTCAAGCGTGTCAATATCTAGCTTATTGAATATAATTGAAAGCTCATTGATTAAAGCGATATTTACATCGCGCTGTGTGTTCTCTATTACTTTTGCAGCCTCAGCTACTTTAATCGAACTTGCTTTATGTGTACCCGCGGTAATAACAGATTTATAAAGCTGATCAACTTTTTCAGCAATTTCAGGGTTTGAGCCTGAGGTAACTTTTAAAATATTAGTTACACGATGCTCTTTATCACCCGGATTAATACGCTCTGGCGAGTAACCTGCAAAAAAGTCTTGGTTAAATTTAAGGCCTGAGACTTGCTCAACTACAGGTAAACAAGCTTCTTCAGTAGCACCAGGGTATACGGTTGACTCATATATAATAATATCGCCTTTTTTAACCACTTTACCTAGCATTTCACTGGCTTTAATAAGGGGCGTTAAATCAGGTTGTTTATGTTCATCAATTGGTGTCGGTACGGTAACTATATATATATTGCAACTTTCAAGGTCTGATACTGTGAAAGAGTAATTTAAATGTGGTGACTCTTTTAGCTCTTCATCACTTACTTCAAGCGTAGAGTCATGACCAGATTGTAATTGCGCAATTCGGCCTTGGTTTATATCGAACCCCAATACAGGGAACTTTTTACCAAACTCAACTGCTAATGGCAGGCCTACGTAACCTAAACCTATGATGCCAATCTTTAGGTCCGTTAATGAGTCGTGCATTTTAATATTCTCTTGATTATTAATTTAAATTAGTTCTAGGTTCTAGGTTCTAGGTTCTAGGTTCTAGGTTCTAGGTTCTAGGTTCTAGGTTCTAGGTTCTAGGTTCTAGGTTCTAGGTTCTAGGTTCTAGGTTCTAGGTTCTAGGTTCTAGGTTAATCAGCTTTAAAGTAAAAGATGAAAGGTCAAACCTTTCGCGGCTAAAGCCAGCTCCTACAAAAACACTTTTTACCACAGAGGTCACCAAGGCGCTTCGCTATACAGAGAAAACCATCGTGGCTAAAGCCGACTCCTACATGTTCTCTGTGGCTAATATTTTACTTTTATTGCAAGTGCGTGGCATAAAGCCCCGCCTACAAAACACTTTTTACCACTGAGGTCACCGATGCGCTTCGCTACACAGAGAAAAACATCGTGGCTAAAGCCAACTCCTACGTGCTCTCTGTGGTTAATCTTTTACTTTTATTACAAGTGCGCGGCGTAAAGCCCCGCCTACAAAACATTTTTACCACCGAGGTCACCGAAGCGCTTCGCTACACAGAGAAAACCATCGTGGCTAAAGCCGACTCCTAAGTGCTCTCTGTGGTTAATCTTTTGCTTTTATTACAAATACGCGGCATAAAGCCCCACCTACATTTGAAACCAAATGTTCTACATTTTAGTCCCTAGGTCCTAGTCACTATCCTAGAACCTAGTTTTTTTAACCTTTCCCCTAACACCTAGTGCCTTTCTCTTACTTATCCGATTTATATTCGTAGTTGTAGTAACCGTAGTAGCCGTATGCATTGCTGGCTTTTTTAACTACGCCGTTAAATACTACGCCTTTTACATCTATGCCGTTTTGCTCAAAACGATTACGGGTTAGCTCTATTTCTTTAATATGGTTTTGACCAAAGCGTGTTACTAACAACGTTGTGCCCGTGTGCGCACTTACAATAGCAGGATCAGTTACCGCTAAAATTGGCGGGGTATCTATAATAACAATATCGTACTCAGCACTTACCTCTGCAACCAATTTGCTAAAGTTGCTATGCATTAATAGCTCTGACGGGTTTGGCGGTATTTGGCCACGCGTAATCACACTCAACCCTGCAACTGATGTTGGCTTAGTTACTTGGCTCAAGTTTAAGCGACCTGATAGGTAATCGCTTAATCCATCATTCCACTTTAATCCAAACTGAGTTTGCAAATAGCCTTTACGCATATCTGCATCTATAATCAGTACTTTTTTACCGCTTTGTGCAAGCACTGCCGCTAAATTTACTGATATAAATGATTTACCTACACCTGGGCTTGGGCCTGATATTGCAATAATGTTGTTTTTAGCTTCCATCATCGCAAAGTGCAGACTGGTGCGTAAACTACGCAGTGCCTCTATTGATAAATCTGCTGGGTTATCAAGCGCTAATATTGATTTTGGCTTACTCATTTTGTTTTTGAGTGCCTTACTAAAACCGGTTAACTTATCTTGATAATCTGAGTACGGTACGCTAGCGTATACTGGCAAGCCAATTGCCTCAATCTCGTTAGCGTCTTCAACCCCTTTATGTATGGCTTTTTGTACTAACACAATCACTACAGCAAGCATACCGCCTAACATAGTTGCCATAACTACAATAAGTGCTTTTTTAGGCTTAACTGGCTTTGATGTATTAACTTCGGCTGAGTCAATAATGCGTACGTTACCGACAGTACCTGCACGTACAATATCTAGCTCTTGTGTTTTACCTAGTAGTAGGGTGTAAATTTGGTTGCTTACTTCAACATCACGCTTTAAACGTAATAACTCTTGTTGAGTTTCTGGTAGGTTGCCTACCTCACCAACCAATTCTTTTTTCTGATCATTAACCGCGCTAATTTGTTCAAGTAAACCTTGGTACGTTGGGTGGTCCTTTTTAAACTTGCGGCTCATTTCTAAGCGTTTAAGCTCTAGCTCTTGTAATTTAGTTTCAAGCTTTACGACTTGCTCTAATACGCCTTGGGTTTCTAAAGTAATGTTAATTGACTGGCGTTTTATTTGGTAATCGTTAAAGCGTTGCTCAGAAAATTCAAGTTGCTTTTTAATTTCTGGTAATTGCACCTCTAAAAAATCAAGCGATTTTTTAGCCTCAGCGCTATTACGCTCAACGTTGCGGCGAACATATATACCCGCTACCTTATCAAGTACTTTTTCAGCATAAGCTGGTTTAGTACTTTGCAAGCTTAAATTAATAATACCTGAATCTTTGCCTTTTTCGCTTGCACCTATTGCTGCTTGCAAGTCTAAAATGGTATTTAGGCGGTCTTTACGTTTAATGCTAAACTCAGTACCTGCGCGGGCATTTAAGCTGCGAATAGTTAAATTAAATTGACCATTGCTAAGCTCCTGCCCTACTTTACCCGCTAAAATTTGTTCACCGTCACCATTTAGTAACGCAACACTGTTATTTGCTTGCGCAACTAACGTAAAGCCAGCACCTATAGCGGAACGTGGTACGTCAAACCTAAATACATCAACGCTCTCACCGCCCCACGCATACGAGCTTGCGCCAAAGCTAGGCTCAGCTAAGTCACCCTCAGCTATTGGTGTAAATTTACGAAATGCACGGCCGCCAATAAATGGGAAGAGTTTTGGCTCAACTATAATATCGAGTTTTAAGCTATCAACTGCTTCACCAATAATTGAACGCGATTTTAATAGCTCAATCTCAGTTACAGCGGCTGATGTGCTTTCAAACATGCCAGCCATATCGTCAAAACCAGGGACTGAGCCGCTGCCGTCTTCAACTTGGATCATCGCGGTTGCTTGGTATACTGGGGTCGAAAGTACGGCATAGACTACGCCAATAAACATAAAGGCGGCTGTTAGCGCGATTATAAAATATTTACGATCAATTAATGCACCTAATAGTGCCATTAGGTCTATTTCTTGGCTTGCTTGTTGTGCTGTGTTTTGTTTATTTGCTGCTAATGCAGTGGGCTGAGCATTCATGTACTAGCCTATCCTTATAAATACTTTTGCCAAGCGCTACAGGCGCTGTCGATTAATTCGTATACGTGTTCAAACGCTTCTAAACTTTGCCTGTAAGGGTCGGGGATTTCTTTATCGCCTAGCCACTTACCCAATAAAAAAGCCTTACCGCGCGCTTCTGGGTAGCGATTACACAAATCGGTTAAATGCCGCGGCTCCATTACTAAAATCACACTATTTTGTGCCACTAAGCTTGATGATAACTGACGGCCTTGATGTTCATCCATGTTAATACCATGACTTACAGCAATTTGCTTTGCTGTTGCATCAGCAGGTTTACCTTCAAGGGCTGTTAACCCTGCCGACGAAACATGTATATTCTTACCTGCTAGCTTACTTTTTAATACGTATTCAGCAGTTGGGCTGCGGCATATATTTCCTGCACATACCACTAAGATAGAATCAAACATCGTATTCCTTTTATTGTCTTGTAGCTAAATCATCAATCGAGTCAACTGTCGCGATAGATGGTAGTAATAAGCTAATTACGCGGTTCCAGCGAGCTAACGGCGCAGAGGTTACATATACAATATCGTGCGGTTGCAATTCAAACTGCTCAGCTAATACTAGCGCAGCAACATTTTTGGCGTGTAATTGGTATACATCAGCAATAATGCCGTCTTTTTCTAAATCGCGTTTACGTAATACAAAAACACCGTTTGCGTTTGCTGTGTTTTCGTTTAAGCCACCAGACTCACTGAGAGCCTCAGCTAAATTTAAACCATAACGGTTTACGTCTACCGAGCCTGCTTTTTTAACATCACCAAGTACAAATACACTTTGTAGATCGTTGCGATTAACATGCACTATATCGCCATGTTGTAATAAGCGATTTTGTGAAATATCGCCATGCGCATAAAAGTCATCAAGTTTAATAACTTCTGTTTTTTCGCCACGGGTAAAAGTAACTGTGCGCCAGTCTGCCGCTTCGGTTAAGCCGCCAGCTTGATTAAGTGCGTCAATTAATGTGAGTGGTATTTCTGTTACTGGGTATACGCCTGGTTTAGTAACCTCACCTGTTATGTAAGTTTTTTGGCTTCTAAAACCAACCACTTTAATATCAACTTGTGGGTCTTCTATTACGCGGCTTAATCGTTTTACTAATTCTTTATGGATTTGGCCAACTGTTTTACCTGCAGCAGGAATATTTGGTGCGTACGCGTAGGTAATGGTGCCATCAGCTTGCACCCTAAAACCATCAAATTCTGCTGTGCGTTGTACCGCTGCTGGTATTGTTAATTCTGGGTGATCCCATACACCTATAGTTAATACATCACCAACACCAAGTTTATATTCATAATCATGCGTATCTATACCATCGAGATTTGATGGTGGCTTGATTTTTTTACTCGCCTGCTTTTGCTGATAAATTAATGATGAGTCAATAATTTGAATATTTACTTTTTCAAGATCTTGCTCTAGGTTTCGTGTTTTCTCACCCGATTCGATTCCTTCGAAATGGCTACCGGGGATGATTGTACAACCTGTCATTGTGAGCAAAGTGAACGATGCCACAAGTGTTTTACAGCTTAGCGCCATTATTAATTCCCAAATATTATTAAATTCTAAAACTTTCAGCGTATTTTAAAGTAATTGCTGCTATTTTTCGCTGGCTAATTAAACCATGGCTCTACCCGCTTCGCAAGGTCGGCCGTACAGTTATCGCGCGTGCAATTAACTTTTTTGTAATTTGATTAACAAAGAGTGCCCATTCGGTATTTTATCACGCTAAATAGCTTACTTAATATAAACGCTTAAACCTGAAAACAAGCTGACTCGATACTTAAAATAGGTACTCACAGTACGGCTAATCTAACTTTTAATGCTTAATGGTACTTCGGACACGCTTCCGCCCCTAGGTTGCAGTTCCTACGTACTGATAAATACATTTAAATTGTTTAGCGCTGAGATAATAAATCGCAGCTAAAGCGGGCGCCTACGTAAATTAAACACCAATACCAATACCAACCCGTAGGCGGGAGTTTACCTCGCGCAGGTTTAGCATTTATCCAACCTCACATTTGCGCGGCGTAAAGCCCCGCCTACGCAAATTAACCACCAATGCTAATCCGTAGGCGGGAGTTTACCTCGCGCAGGTTTAGCATTTATCCAACCTTACATTTGCGTGGCGTAAAGCCCCGTCTACGCAAATTAAACACCAATACCAACCCGTAGGCGAGAGTTTACCTCGCGCAGGTTTAGCATTTATCCAACCTTACATTTGCGCGGCGTAAAGCCCCGCCTACGCAAATTAAACACCAATGCTAATCCGTAGGCGGAGTTACTTAACCACAGCACCTCGCGCAGGTTTAGCATTTATCCAACCTTACATTTGCGCGGCGTAAAGCTCCGCCTACGCAAATTTATCCTGCTTTTTTGATATCGCGGTTATCTACGCTCATTTTTATTTTTTGGTTGAGTAGATTAACCAGTAATATGCTGCGCATATCGCCATCAGGTTCTTGGTAAATTGCTTGAACACCATTAAATGATCCATTACTTAAATAGACTAAATCACCTGAGCTAGGCAGGTTTTGAGAATCAATATTAGGTTGAAATTTTTGTAGTTCGCTGATGAGCAAATCGGGGACTATCTGGTATGACGATCCGTACGATACAAAGCCACTGATACCGCGGGTGTTTTTTACCGCAGAAAAATTGCATTGCTGTGAGTTTAAGCGTACAAAGAGGTAATTAGGGAATAATGCTGATTCTTTAAAAGTACGACGACCTTTAACCAGCTTTTCTGTTTTTAATAGGGGGAAGAACGCTTCCATTCCCTGGTTTTGTAAGTTAACCTGCGCACGCGCTTCTTGGCGAGGCTTACAAAATAATAAGTACCAACTATCCATATCAATCCCTAAAACACTAGCTTACTAACTTAAAAAACTGCCAACTTCTATTTAAGCTCGGGGATTATACGCGTTGATTCGGGGGGCTGTCTATATAAAACCCCATTAAAACTTTTCATATAAGCATTCGCTTTTAGTTACTTTATAACTTTTAATTAGTTACAAAAGAATTCATCTACAAATTATTACAAAAGTTCTTTTTAACGCTTGTATAAAGGGACCTAAGTCCCTTTATACAAAACACTTTAACTAAAACAATATTAAAAGCTGTAAACTAGCGTTAATGAGGTTTCGGTATCTGTATTTTCTTTATCATTAGCCACATCTGAGTTGTGCGTAATGTTGTACGCAACCTTCATTTGTAACGAGCCGTTGATTTTAGCTAATAGCGCTGTTTCTGAGCGCGTTTTGGTATTTGTATCGCCGTATTCCATACCCACTAGCTGAGTGAACTTTGCGTTGTCTGATATTTTCCAGGTGTAATCAAGTTTACCTAGGGCAATTACTTCACCTTCGTATTCACCCGCAAGTGATACGCCATCACTATCAACGGCGGTACTTGTTGCTGGGTATTTAAAATACTTATAACCAGGACCTATCTCTGCGTTTAACCACATGTCTGAACGATCTAACAAACGTTGGCCATAACCTGCTGAAATTACAGATTCGTTGCGAAACGCACCAAAGTAATCTGACACATGTGAGCCATAAATAAATAGATGAGCGTGATCTTCATTTAATTTATAGTTACCTTGTGCTGATAACGAATATTTTTCGTTTGTGCGCTGTGTTTCTTTTACGCCTGCACTGTTCTCAACTTCATCTTCTTTATAAAGACCGTCAATTCTATATTCGTTGTTCCAGCTTTCAAGGTTATGGAGTGCCTTGATCCCACCTTTTAAAGTGGTTGTTTCAGTGTTACCGCTTGTAATAATAGCGCCTAACTCACTGGTAACATCCCATGTTTTAGTTTCTTCAGCGAATGCGTTAGTTGCAGCAGATGCTGCAACTAAAATTGATAAAAGCTTTAATTTCATTAAAAAATAACCTTTGCTACTTGTTTGGTTGATTAATCTTGCTTGTGAAAATGAACATCCATTTGCGGGAATGGTATTGTAATATCAGCTTCATCTAATGAGATTTTGATATTTTCCATTAAATCGAAATACGTTGGCCAGTAATCACCAGAGTTAACCCAAGGACGCACTACAAAGTTAACACTTGAATCGGCAAGCTCAGATACTGCAACTGTATACGCTGGATCTTTTAGTAACCGAGGCTCTTTATCTAGCACTGATTTAAGCACTTCTTTTGCTTTACGTAAGTCGGCGTCATAACCAACACCAATCACTAAATCAATACGACGCGTGCTCTCACGAGAGAAGTTAACAATTGGGCCTGACATGATTGCTGAGTTAGGCATGATGATTACTTTATTGTCTGGTGTGCGAAATTCAGTAGAGAAAATTTCAATTTTTTTAACTGTTCCTGCTTTACCGCCAGCTTCAACATAATCACCTGATTTAAATGGGCGAAGTAAAATAATTAGTACGCCAGATGCAAAGTTAGACAGTGAGCCTTGAAGCGCTAAACCTACCGCTAAGCCTGCAGCACCTAAAATAGCGATAAATGACGTGGTTTCGATACCAATTTGCGAAAGCGCCATTAAGATCGTCGCCATGAATACGATAGCGTATACAATGCTTGATACAAACGAACCAACCGCTTTATCTACTTTTTTCTTATCGAATGCTTTTTCTGTTAAGTTTGAACAAAATTTAGCTACACGACCACCCAGTAAAAAGATTACTAATGCTATTACCGCTTGAATGCCGTAATGCAAAATTAGCCCTGAGTTTTCGTTTAGCCAGTTAATTATTGTATCCATATTCACTCCTGATATTCATTGTTGAGCACTATGCTGCATAAATTATATCTTATTTAACATTATTGTTTTATTAATTTATAGCGTAATAAATAAAACAGAGCCTTAATGATTAAAGCTCTTTGGCGATATAATCTGAATTAACTATATAAAAACAGCAGTTGAGATCGTTTTTTAAGCTAATGCAGCGATTTTTGTAATTATTTTAATTTTTTTTACTGCTAGGCCTTCACAACTATTATAATTTTATGTATTATCCGCGCCACACCAAACAAGGTGTGTTGTGGCGGTTGTAGCTCAGTTGGTAGAGCCCCGGATTGTGATTCCGGTTGTCGCGGGTTCAAGCCCCGTCAATCGCCCCATCTTTTCCTTTCTTATTTCAAAGTATATCCTTCATTTTTTATAAAACCCTTTTAGATTCAATTTAATCTCTTTGCCTAAACATTTTTATGTTTAACATCGATTGGCTGTTGTACATTGCCCGAGCCATAAAACATCACGGCTAAAGCCTGTTCCTACAAAAAAACACATACCCCACCCGTAGGAGAGCGCTTTAGCGCCGAATGGCTTTTACACATAACCCAAGCTTAAAACATCACGGCTGATGCCTGTTCCTACGTGATGGTTTGGTGTTTAAAGCCCTCGTAGGAGTGCGCTTTAGCGCCGATGGTTTTTGCACATAACCCGAGCCTTGTTGTGATTCAATGAAACCAATCACGGCTAAAGCCTGTTCCTACAAAATAATTTACCTATGCACCACACGTAGGAGAGCGCTTTAGCGCCGAATGGTTTTGTACATAACCCGAGCCTTGTTGTGATTCAATGAAACCAATCACGGCTAAAGCCGATTCCTACAAAAACACATACCCCACACGTAGGAAAGCGCTTTAGCGCCGAATGGTTTTTGTACATAACCCGAGCCTTGTTGTGATTCAATGAAACCAATCACGGCTAAAGCCTGTTCCTACAAAACAAGCCACCTACACACCACACGTAGGAG
>NZ_JABEPJ010000024.1:0-62716 GCF_013002825.1 Pseudoalteromonas sp. NEC-BIFX-2020_002 | reverse complement strand
TCTCTCGCGATTTAGCCCTTGCCATTTGCGAGTGTCTATCGTTTAATAACAGTGTGTTATTTAAACGGTGATCTTCCTACAGAGGACTTTCACCTCATAAGTCAATGCCCATGTCGGGCGTACACAAGGCAATTAAGTCGGATTCGTAACAGTTTGCTCGGTTCCACTTCGTTTCACATTTTAGCAAGCTATTACTCACCGCTTATGGCGGCGGTTAGGTGTTTCTCAGGTTTGGAGTTCAAATGGGATTTAAGTTTTGGTTCGTTAGAGCATTAAAAGTATTTCTTGCAGTAGCAGCCTTACTTTTTATAGTTGAGTTGCTTAAACAGCATTCAGTTCAAGAAGCATTAATTTTTGCTTGTACTTGGTCTTTAATTACAACAACAGTGTTTATATGTTCAAGATTATATCAATCACGTAAAGGTGTAGAGTGTGCTTTATGTAATGATATTCCAGACAAAAGTGATAAAAACACCTAACAAGCGCCTTAGCTCCGACAATGTTAAGTTGCCATGGTTTTGGCAAACAACGCAAAAAGCCATGCCAACACATTGCGTGTTAGGCGGGCGTTGTGGCTGTAGAATTACTCTTTTTTAAGAAAAACAGCCAGTTTTATGGGTTCCAAATGCATTACCTAATGCTTTAAAAACGCTTAGAGTTAATTACAGGAGCTCGTTTTTTAATTGAATTTGGCTGTTAGAGTTATTCTACAGCCTCGTTATGTTGTACAAGGAGGTTTCGCGTAAATGACTAGTCTAATAAAACCTAAGCTAGGTACTGATTCTAAAACTGGTTGGAAATTTTATGCGTTACACCTTTCTTCCTCATATATTATTAATGAATTCTTTTTAGTTTCAAATTATAAACGTTGTATTAAAAACTCTCGTTCTACAGGTATTAAAGAGCTAAGCAAGTGGGCTCTTCAAATGGAAGAGCAAAAATATCATGACTTATATGTTCACTCTTTTATCGGTATGTGGTCATCATTCGAGTCAGGGTTAGTTAATATAGTCGCCGACTTTATTAAAAATGATCGTGAAGTAGCAATAAATTTAAGTAGTAAGTTTAAACCTGGTCGTTTTGATATTGATACTTGGCCATGGGATACTGAGGTATGTTTAGATTTAGCGCAACGTATTGAGTCAAAAGCGAAAAGAGAAGTTGAAAATGGTGGTGTTAATTTCTTCTTACGAATTCAAAAGCTTTTTTCGTGGTTAAATATAAACATTGATATTAGCTCACAAGAACAGTCATTCTTATCAGAGGCAAACAGAGTCCGTAATATTTTATTACATAGGTATGGTGTTGTTAGCGAAAAAGATGCTCGAGAGTTTGCTTGTCTATTACCTTGGGTTGGCTCTGTAATGCCACTATCTAAGGAAAAATTTACAAATTATTATAATGGTATATCTCAGACTTTGATTTCAATAATGAGAGGCATAGCAAGTACAACATAACAAGCTGTTAAACAAGGACAAAAAACAGTTGGTTTTGCTCCTTCGTCGCTAATTTTAACCAACTTATGTGGACTCCCTCTTGTCAACAACAAAAACTTTTAACACAAAGAAATAAATGCATACTTATGTACGAGCTCTAAACTGAGAAGCTATCTCTGGCTCTTTGATATTTACGCGAACTGGTTGTCAAATCTATAAAGCGAGCTAAAAGCTCTTAGTTGGCTACTGACTAAACCAGTTGATTTTTATCTTCGTTAGTGCATTTTTGTTGTTTGAACTCTTTTTAGGCTGCGAGTAATTCAGCTTTGTATTCTGTGCCTTTTGTTAACATGGAAAACGCCGTTCTAACCGTTTTATTGGCGAGTGCTACCGCGGCACATTTTTTTCCTCGACGCTCGACCAACCCTTGTATCCAAAGGTCTTTTTTGGTTTTGGCCTTTCTTTTAACTGCATGCTGAACGACGGCTGTGGCACCACAGATTAACTGACTTCTTAGGATGCTGTTTTTTGATTTTCCTATGGAGCCTAATGCCACTGTTCCTCCAGAAGAATGCTGGATAGGCGTTACTCCAATACAGGCAGCCGCATCTTTTCCTTTGCTAAACGTTCCTATTTCTGAACAACCAAGCGCAATATAAAGATTGATGGCGTTCATCGCACCAACGCCTTCCAGTCGCATGAGTTTTTTACATTCAGGATGAGCCGCCACCGATTTTTCCATGCAGTCATCATAATGCCGAATTGCTTCAAACAATACTTTCAAATGTTCTTTTGCTAGGTAAATGGCACGCCTACACTCCGTTGAGAGTTCATTGGTTGCATCTTCTAATACGGCTTCAATTGATGAGATGATCCCACCTCGACGATTAGCTATTTTGATATTCAACTCAGCTAGCAAGGCAATGAGCTGCTTTTGAGACGCATCTCGTTGTTTTACCGCTAACTCTCTTAAGCGTTTAATGGATTGTAATTGCTGTTGTTCAACAGTTTTTCCGCCAATAAAAGTGACATCAGGCATGAAGGTGGTTTGCACAATTGCCAGGGCATCATTTTTATCGGTCTTTTGGTTTTGTCTAACAACAGAGACTAATTTGGCTGAAATTAAACGAGCATCATGACCTGCTTCAGTCGCTTTTTGTTTCCAGTAGTTAGAGCTACTACAGGCTTCAAATATTATCGTTGCTGGTTTGTTGTTAAAAAGCCAAGAAAGAAATGCTTCCGGTGTCAGTTCACTGTTTGATTGCACCTTTTTGTTTCTGTGAATACAAATTTGAATAACTTTTTTTGCTAAATCAACGCCAACTCTAGTACGATACATAACAGGACTCTTTTAATATATTTGTGTGGTAACTTTTATATTACCTCACTCGTTAAGGGTGAGGGAGTCCAATTATCTATTTTTAGCCCCTTAACGTGGGCGTTAAATTTCTAAGCGGGAATCCTCAAGCATATGGCTAGACCAGCGAGAATTATCGTGCCAGACGAAAATGATCCAAAAGTTATCGAACTAGCGGGAAGATACGAGTCGGCATTGAAGAAAGAGTTTTGGGTATGTGTCGCCTTATTAATGGGTACACTTATTATATTTGGCACTTTAAATTTTGTGCCATTCATGAAGCCTAGCTTCGAAACAGCTGGCTCGTGGCTTGAAAGGTCAGGTGCATTAGTTGGCGTAATGGCAATGTTTATTGAGTTTCGTTCAAGGTATATCAGTAATCTATTGAATAACGCTGTACCCCAATTGTCACCATCTTTATTTCAGCAGATAAACCGTTATGCGAAGCATGAATCTATTATCCATAAAATAGTTCTTTTTCTTGGTGCGTCAGGCGCTGTTATCTGGAGTTATGGTTCCCCTATACTCACAGGTACACAAAGTTTATGGCAATAAAATTTAATCGGGTAGCCGGAGGTCTCTAACCTCCAGCCCCCACACCACCCATCATGCGCTTTTTATTAACAGGAAGTGCAATGCGCGGTTCATCTCCCGTAATGAATATTGATCCAAATATCTCTCAATGACACTAACCCTTGTGACGCTAAGTAGTTATTGCCTAGCGCAATGTTAATTCCTTTTGTTTTTGAGCTTCTACAAGGGCCTTCGCTTCCAAGCGCCTACTTTTGGTACTGGTGATACCACAGGCTATGGCGAGTCGCTCGCTAACACCCAATTTCATTAAACTGCGTACTTTGGTACGAGCTATTCCTTTGGAAAGAGCGCCACTGCCGCCAATAGCACATTCTTATCCTACGGCGGATCCAATGATCTAAATCCACTGTTAGTTGATAAGCGTATGGCTAACGACACCTAGCTTTGCTTAACAACCAGTGTTGCCTTCGTTTGCTCGTATGTTTTGTAGCCGCCAACGTGCATGTAGCCTTGATAACCGTCAAGAAAATCAACTACACAGTGGGCCGCGCGACTATTATGATAATCAAACAAGACAATATTAGTGCCTTTATCCGGCTTATCATCGCCATGAATAACCGCTTGAGATAACAAGATTTCTTTTAAGCGCTGATAGAGCGGTGACAACAATTCAGCACAGCGTAACATCCAGCTCGACATGGTTTGCCTGCTCAACACAATACCGATATCAGAAAATAACGTTTCTTGGCGATAAAGCAGCAAGCCAAACTGGTATTTACACATTATTATTTGGCTCAGTAAACTGGGGGTGGCAATGCTTTTTGGAATGGCTGTTGCGGGCATTAGGACGGTTTTTACTACACTTTCAATCCCTTCACGCTCTGCATATGCCTTACAACTTACAACTTACAACTTACAACTTACCCGCTATTATCCAATGCATAAAAAAAGCAAGCCAGTTGGCTTGCTTTTTACATTCTTAAACTTTCAAAGCGTTACACTTTCAAGTAGTCCATGATCCCTTCTGCGGCGTTACGCCCCTCAAAGATTGCGGTTACTACTAAGTCTGAGCCACGAACAATATCACCACCAGCAAAGATTTTTGGGTTGGTTGTTTGATGCGTAAACTCACCTTTTTCTGGTGCGTTAATGCCGCCCCAGTGATTTATCTCTACATCGTATTTTTCTAACCAGTCCATTTTGTGTGGTTTGAAACCAAATGCCATTATTACTTGGTCGGCTTCAATCACATGTTCTGAGCCAGGTACTACTTCTGCGCGGCTGCGGCCTTTTTCATCTGGTTCACCCATTTGGGTTTTTACCATTTGTACGCCTGCTACATGGCCGTTGTCGTTTAGTACTATACCTGTTGGTTGTACGTTAAAGGTAAATTCAACCCCCTCTTCTTTGGCGTTTTTCACTTCACGTCTTGAACCTGGCATATTTTCTTCATCACGACGATAAGCACAAATTACTTTTTCTGCGCCTTGACGAATCGAGGTACGAAGACAATCCATCGCTGTATCGCCACCTCCAAGTACCACGACTTTTTGATCTGCCATATCAAGGTATTCTTGATTTGATTCGTCGTAACCCATTACGCGGTTTGTATTGCCAATTAAAAACGGTAGTGCATCATGAACGCCTGGTGCATCTTCATTTTCAAGGCCCGCTCGCATACTTTGATAAGTCCCCACTCCCAAAAATACTGCGTCGTATTCTGCCAATATTTCATCCATTGTGATATCAACACCAACTTCGACATTGAGTTTAAATTCAACACCCATTTCGGTGAAAATTTCACGACGTTTTTGCATAACTTCTTTTTCAAGTTTAAACGATGGAATACCGAACGTTAGCAGACCACCAATTTCTGGATGACGGTCAAATACCACGGGTTTTACACCATTTCTCACCAGAATATCAGCACAACCTAGACCCGCAGGGCCTGCGCCGATGATAGCTACTTTTTTATCTGTCCATACAACGTAGGACATGTCAGGCTTCCAGCCCATTTTAAACGCGGTATCGGTAATATATTTTTCAATATTACCAATCGTTACAGCACCAAATTCTTCGTCAAGCGTACAGGAGCCTTCGCACAAGCGGTCTTGTGGGCATACGCGGCCACACACTTCCGGTAAACTATTTGTACGGTGTGACAGCTCTGCGGCTTCTAGAATGCGACCTGTACGAATTAACTTTAACCACTGTGGGATATAGTTATGTACTGGGCATTTCCATTCACAATATGGGTTACCACAATCAAGACAACGATCAGCCTGAGAGTTTACTTGCTTCTCTGAAAAGGGTTCGTAAATTTCAACAAATGACTTTTTACGTGATGAAATTGGCTTCTTGCGGGGATCAACCCGCTGCACGTCTATAAATTGATATACATTTTCGCTCATACTACCCCCTTACTGTGCTTGAACACGAAGTTCAGCACTACTGCGAGCGCGATGCCCGAGTAAACTTTTCACATCACTTGATTTCGGTTTAACAAGTTTGAATTTTGGTAAATACGCTTCAAAACTGGCTAAAATGTTTTCTGCACGGCTTGAGCCGGTTAGCTCCAAATGCTCAGCAATTAGACCTCGTAAGTGTTCTTGATGTGACGCAAGCTCATCTAATAGCACGACTTCAACAAGCTCTGGATTGATGCGTTTTTCAAAATCATTACGCTCATCCAATATATAGGCAAAACCACCGGTCATACCTGCACCAAAGTTAACGCCTACATTACCTAGTACACAAACAACGCCACCGGTCATGTATTCACAGCCATTATCACCCACACCTTCAACAACCGCTTGCACACCTGAGTTACGAACAGCAAAGCGCTCGCCTGCACAACCTGCAGCAAATAATTTGCCGCCTGTTGCACCATATAAACAGGTATTACCCGCAATAGTCGCTTCATGGCTTTTAAACGAAGAACCTAGCGGTGGGCGAATAACGAGCTTACCGCCCGCCATGCCTTTACCAACGTAATCGTTGGCATCGCCTACTAGCGTCATTTCTAGACCACCGGCATTCCAAACACCAAACGATTGACCCGCTGTACCATGTAATTCAATTGATACAGGATCTGCTGCCATCCCTTGGTTACCATGTTTATCAGCAATATAACCCGATAACATCGCGCCCACTGAACGGTCAGTGTTACAAATACGACTGACTAATGAAATACCACTGCTGGTATCAATTGCTTGTTGCGCTTTTGCTAATAGCGTTTCATTTAACTTACCTAAGTAATGAGACGTATTAGGCGCGCTACAATAAAGCGTTTCACCGGTTGGGTTATTAGGCTGTGCAATCACTGACGATAGGTCAATTTTTTGCTGTTTCGCCGTTTTACCTTCAATCGCTTCAAGCAAATCAAGACGGCCAATGAGGTCTGTTAATTTAACAACCCCTAGGCTTGCCATAATTTCACGCGCTTCTTGAGCAATAAACTTAAAGTAGTTCATCGCCATTTCAGGTAAGCCGTGGTAATGCTTTTGACGTAGCGTTTCGTCTTGCGTTGCAACACCGGTCGCGCAGTTATTCAGGTGGCAAATACGTAGATATTTACAGCCTAATGCCACCATAGGCCCCGTACCAAAACCAAAGCTCTCAGCACCTAAAATAGCGGCTTTGATGATATCTAACCCGGTTTTTAAACCACCATCTGTTTGTAAGCGAATACGATGACGTAAGCCATTTTCAACCAGCGCTTGTTGTGTTTCAGCCAGACCAAGTTCCCATGGGCTACCTGCATATTTAACCGAGGTAAGCGGGCTTGCACCGGTACCGCCGTCGTAGCCTGAAATCGTGATTAAATCGGCATACGCTTTTGCTACACCGGTTGCGATAGTGCCAACACCTGGCTCTGAAACCAGTTTCACTGAAATTAACGCTTTTGGATTAACTTGCTTTAAATCGAAAATCAGCTGGGCTAAATCTTCAATCGAATAAATATCGTGATGCGGCGGTGGTGAAATCAAGGTTACACCCGGCACCGAGTAACGAAGCTTTGCAATATACGGGGTTACTTTTTCACCCGGTAATTGACCACCCTCGCCTGGCTTTGCACCTTGCGCTACTTTGATTTGGATAACGTCAGCACTGCGTAAGTAATGCGGTGTTACACCAAAACGCCCTGACGCAACTTGTTTAATACGTGAGTTTTTCTCCGTACCGTAACGAAGCTTATCTTCGCCGCCTTCACCTGAATTTGAACACCCGCCTAAACGGTTCATTGCAATTGCAAGTGCTTCATGCGCTTCTGGTGATAATGCACCAATACTCATTGCAGCAGAGTCAAAACGCTTATATAGCTCAGTTGCAGGCTCAACCTCATCAATATTAATGCCTTCAGCTGGCAGTTTAAGCGCTAACATGTCACGTAATGTAGCAATTGGGCGTTTATTCACTAAATCAGCGTACACGCTGTAATCAGTGTATTCACCTGAGCGCACTGCTTTTTGCAGCGTTTGAATTACATCAGGGTTGTACGCGTGGTACTCACCACCATGAACATATTTTAATAAGCCGCCGTGGCTTAATAATTTACGTTTGCTCATTGCTAAGGTATGCAGTTTGCGTTGGTCATCGTCAAAGTCAGTAAAGCAGGCACCTTTAATACGACTTGCTACACCGTGGAAACACGTCTCAACAATACTGTCTGATAAGCCTACTGCTTCAAATAACATTGAACAACGATACGATGCCACGGTACTAATACCCATTTTTGACATGATCTTGTACAGGCCTTTGTTGATCGCATTACGATACGCCAAAGTAACCTGACAATAGCTTTTATTAATCACTTTATTGTCGCTCATCGCAACCAGTGATTCATACGCTAAGTATGGGTAAATAGCCGTTGCACCAAAACCAAGTAATACCGCAAACTGATGTGCGTCGCGCACACTGCCGGTTTCAATAATGATGTTTGATTCACAACGTAAATTGTTATCAACAAGACGCTTTTGCACCGCACCAACCGCCATAGCCGCAGGAATTGGTAATTGATTCTCATCAAAATTACGGTCACTTAAAAACAACATGACACAGCCAGCAGCCGCTTTTTCTTGTGCTTCATCACAAATACGAACTACCGCATCGCCCAGATTTTCATCTTTGTTGTAGGTAATGTCTATTTTGCAATAACTGTAGTGCGCTTGATCGGCGCTGAGTAATTGTTGCATGTCTGCATACATCAAAATAGGTGTATCAAACTGCAATCGCTTAGCGTGACCTGTGGTCTCATTAAATACGTTTTGCTCACTACCGATGCACGTTGCCAACGACATTACGTGATTTTCACGCAGTGGATCAATTGGTGGATTTGTAACTTGTGCAAACTTCTGGCGGAAGTAATCAAATAAAGAACGGTTACCTTCAGAGAGCACTGCAAATGGCGTGTCGTCCCCCATAGAACCCGTTGCTTCTTGACCAATTTCACCCATCACGCGAATAACGCTATCAAGCTCTTCATTGGTGTAGCCAAACATTTTTTGATATTTGGCCAAGGTTTCGTCATCAAATGAACGATTTCCTGCATCTTGTTCTGATAATTGCTCAAACGGGGTTAAACGCTTAACGTTTTCTTCAAGCCAAGCTTTGTATGGATGGCGAGATTTTAAATCCTGATCAATTTCATCAGAATGCCAAATTTTCCCCTGCTGAGTATCTATTACGAGTAACTCACCTGGACCGACTCGGCCTTTCTCAACCACTTCATCGGCGGTGTAATCCCAAATACCCACTTCAGAGGCAAGTGTGATAAAACCATCTTGGGTGATCACATAACGCGCAGGGCGCAGACCATTACGATCCAAGTTACACGCAGCAAAACGACCATCAGACATTACAATACCCGCTGGGCCATCCCATGGTTCCATGTGCATTGAGTTAAAGTCATAAAATGCCCGTAAGTCATCATCCATTGCACGGTTTTTTTGCCATGCCGGTGGCACAAGCATACGCATAGCACGGAACAAATCCATGCCGCCCGCTAAAAACAGCTCAAGCATGTTATCTAAGCTTGATGAATCTGAACCCGTTTCGTTTACAAACGGTGCTGCTGATTGTAAATCTGGGATCAGTGGCGATGAGAACTTATATGAACGTGCACGTGCCCATTGGCGGTTACCTTGAATGGTATTAATTTCACCATTGTGCGCTAAATAGCGAAATGGCTGTGCTAATGGCCAACGTGGCTGTGTATTTGTTGAAAAACGTTGGTGAAAAACACAAATCGCACTAGTCATGCGAATATCTGCCAAATCTAAATAAAAATTAGGCAAATCCACCGGCATCATTAGGCCTTTGTAGATAGTCACTAAGCCTGACAAGCTGGCAATATAAAAACCGTCGTCTTCGCTTAAACGCTTTTCAGCACGACGACGCGCAACATACAAACGGCGCTCTAAATCTTTAGGACGCCAACCTTCTGGTGCACTTACAAAGATTTGCTCAAACTTTGGTAGCTGCTTGATTGCAATAGGCCCTAAGCATGACTCATCAGTTGGTACTACACGCCAACCTTGAATATTGAGGGTTTCTTTTTCGAGTTCTTCACTCAATATATCTTTAGCAGCTTGCGCAAGTACTGGATCTGAATTTAGGAAAATCATACCTACAGCATAATTTTTACCCAGGTGCCAATTTTTTTCAGCGGCAATAGCGCGGAAGAAACTGTCTGGTTTTTGTAATAATAAACCACAGCCATCGCCTGTTTTACCGTCGGCTGATATACCACCACGGTGTTCCATACGGTCTAAACCCGTGATCGCTGTACGAATTAAGCGATGACTTGCCTGACCATTAACTTGGGCTATTAAGCCAAAGCCACAATTATCTTTTTCTAATTTTGAGTCGTATAACATAGACCCCTCCCCTTGCTACAACAGCTAGCTATGAATGACCTTCTCGACGGTTTGCTAGCAGACAGTCAAAACTATCGCCAATTGTACATTGAGTCAATAGTGCTTTGAATACATATTCACATTCTTGAATATTTCTCACCACAACACAATCTTTTTATTTCATGCCTTTTTTTAACATTTAGCGATATTTTGGTCATTATTTTTTTATGACACTGGTGTCATAATTAACAAGTTGTAAAATCACAAAATAAAAACAGTACAGTTTACGTAAACGTAAACCTCATTAAAAGTGAATAAATATTCACTAATCCATTCACCGATATATTTGCTTTAGCCTAAATAGTTGTCATTTAATTTGCACACTTGAGCAGCGTTACTCGTACCTGTAGAGCGCTGGCTCTAATCTAGACGCAAATTGTTATATATAAAAGGCAGCTAACTAATGCATAAAAATAATAAAATGTAGCTTTACTGCATAATTAATACTGATTGACCCTGCAAGTTTAAGAATTTAACCGCGCCCCTCTTTACCTCAACGCAAAGCATACATGTCCGCAGCGGACACTTTAACTGTCCGCGGACAGTTAAAAAATACAAAATAAAAATAATAAACAATAAAATCAAACACCTAAATATTGGCATGCTTTTCGGATAATAAACTTATGATAGTTAATGGACAGCACCATGTTTATTTTAAGCATTTTTTTAGTTTCGCCAGTTACCATGATTTTAGTTGCATACATGATCACTGTTTTTGAAAAATCACATGCCTAGCCATTCACTCGTGGCTTTGCCTTTAAAGCAAGCAACCCAATTTAGTTATGCTGATTTTAAGTAAGGGATAAAAATGATCAAAGATACCAGCGCACAAGATGTAAGCGTAAAACCTACAACTAACTATAAGAAGCCGTTGATCATTGTTTTGACTCTGCTGTTATTTATTGTTTTGTGTAGCCAAGTTTTTATTGCACAGACCTCTGCAAGCGTGTCTGTAGAACTTAAACGCGTAAATACAGCAACTGTGATTATTGATACGTTAATAAGAGACGTAGCCGCAAGTGGCAAAATAGTTGCTGCAAATGCGCCTCAGGTATACAGCCCTGAACGTGGTTTTGTAGATTTGAAAGTTAAAGCAGGTGATAAAGTACAACTAGGTGATGTTATAGCCACGTTAGAAAGCCCCGAATTAACTAACGAATTAAAACAACAACAATCTGTTTTGCAACGCTTACATGGAGAGCAACAACGCAAGCACTTAGAAGCCCGTCGTCAAACACTCAGCCTAAGTAAAACACTCGATATGGCTCAAGTTGAGCTCAATGCAGCGGATAGAGAAAATCGTCGCGCCCAACTTTCAATTGAAAAAAACCTTATCAGTCAAATTGATTTAGAAAAAGCGGTTGATGAGTTAGCGCGTGCAAAATTAACATTTAAACATGCACAACAAGAAGCTTTACTTGCTAAAGACACCCTTGCCTTTGAGCTACAAGCAGCACAAAGTGATGTTAACCGCCAACAGCTAGTCGTTGATGATTTAACGCGTAAAGTTAATAACTTATCTATTCAAGCATCGGTTACCGGTATTGTCGGGAATTTATTAGTGCAAGAGAAATCAGCCGTTATACAAAGCCAGGCACTGATGACTTTAGTTGATTTAAGTAATTTTGAAGCTCAACTACAAGTACCTGAAAGTTACGCCAACGAGCTGGGTTTAGGGATGCAAGTTGAATTAAAGCTCGGCGCTAGAACTGTAATGGGTGTACTTTCTGCGATCTCCCCTGAAGTTAATAATCGCGAAGTCACCACCCGTGTCCGTTTTGATGAGCCACTTGATAACATCCGTCAAAATCAACGCCTCACGGCACGTATTATATTAGATAACCGTGACGATGTGTTGATGATTAAACGCGGTGCATTTATGCAACAAGGTGGCACTGTGGCTTACAAAGTAACCGGAGATACTGCTACCAGAATTCCTATCAGCATTGGTGCCACCAGCATTAACGCCGTTGAAATTTTACAAGGTGTAGCGCCAGGTGATGAGTTAATCATTTCCAGCTACAGCGAATTTAAGCAAGCCGACACTATATTATTACGCTAAAGACTAACAACCTAAACGATAACAACCAAATTAAGTGATATAAACAGGATCCCAACCATGTTAAAAATGAACAATATTAGTAAGATGTACCAAACTGAAATGGTACAAACCCACGCACTAAGAGATTTTAACTTAAACGTTAATGAAGGCGAATTTATTGCCGTTACAGGCCCAAGCGGTTCAGGTAAAACCACCTTTTTAAATATTGCCGGTATGTTAGAACCCTTTAGCGACGGTGAATATTTTTTAGATGATATTAATGTAGGCAAGCTTAATGACAACCAACGCGCTGACTTACGCAATCAAAAAATTGGTTTTATCTTTCAAGGATTCAACCTTATCCCTGATTTGAATCTCTATGAAAATATTGAAGTACCGCTACGTTATCGTGGCATTAAAGCCAACGAGCGAAAACGCCGTATTGAACAATGCTTAGAACAAGTCGGTTTGGCCTCACGGGCAAAACATTTACCACAACAATTATCGGGTGGTCAGCAGCAGCGCGTAGCGATTGCCCGCGCACTTGCAGGTGAACCGCGCTTTTTATTGGCCGATGAACCAACTGGTAACCTCGATAGCCTTATGGCACGTCAAGTTATGGAGTTACTTGAACAAATTAATCGCGATGGCGCCACCATTATTATGGTGACTCACGACCCTGAACTTGCCCGCAGAGCACCGCGTAATATTCAAGTAGTCGATGGTCAACTTGCCGACTTTACCTTGTACCAAGGTGCGCAAAATCTTAAAAATGTGGCTGGAGTGTAACTTATGCTATTACATTATCTTGATTTAAGTTGGCGTAGCTTTAAGCGCACGCCATTAGTCAGCTTTTTAATGGTACTGGCAATTGCAATCGGTATTGGTATCACCATGACCAGCTTAAGTGTTTACCATATGATGTCGGCGGATCCTATTCCTGAAAAAAGCAGTCAATTATACAACGTGCAATTACAAACCATGGATGAAGGCCGTACCTGGTGGAAATACGACAACATGCCTTTACAGCTTACCTATCAGGATGCGGTAAACCTACTAAATGCCCCTGTAGAAACAAACAAAGTGGCTATGGTACGTTCAGGATTTTCAGTGCACCTTAATTCAGATACGTTAAAGCCATTTATTGGCGGTGCTCGTTTAACAACGCCTGATTTCTTTAACATGTTCAATGTACCATTCATCTATGGTGGAGTATGGACACAACAGCAAGAGCAAACTGCTGCGCCTGTGGTTGTACTGAGTGAAAAAATCAATGATAAGTTATTTGCAGGTGAAAACTCCGTCGGAAAAATGATCTATCTTGACGATCTAAGTTACGAAGTTATTGGTGTAATCGCTGACTGGCAATTAACAACCAAATACTATGATTTAAATAACGGTGCTTTTAACGATACTGAAGAGCTATTTATGCCTTTTAGCTTGCTTGAAGCGAATGAGTTCAATAATTGGGGTAATACTAACGGCTGGAAACATGAGGTTACTCATACCTTTAAAGATAAACTGCAATCAGAAAGGTTTTGGATTCAGTTTTGGGTGCAATTGCCCAATGAAAAAGTAAAAAATAAATACCAAGACTACTTACTTGCCTATATGCAAGACCAACAAAAAAATGGTCGTTTTAATCGAAAAGAGCTTCAATACACATTGCGTGACGTAAAACAATGGATGGCCTACAACGATGTTGTAAGTGAAGACAATAAAATTTTAGTGGCACTAAGCTTTATGTTTTTAGCTGTGTGCTTAGCAAATATACTCGGACTCTTATTAGCTAAATTTTTGCGTCGCGCGCCTGAAGTGGGTGTTCGCCGTGCACTTGGAGCCAGCAAACGCCAAATATTTTTACAACACTTAGTCGAAGTTGCAATGCTGGGCTGTTTTGGTGGGCTGCTTGGTATCGTGCTCGCACAAATAGGTTTATTAGGCGTACGTCAAAGTTATGATTATTATTCATCATTAGCAACAATGGATTTAACGATGCTTATAAGCGCACCACTTATTGCTATCACCACCTGTATTCTTGCTGGGCTTTACCCTGCTTGGCTGGTGTGTCGCACTAATCCTGCTATTTACTTAAAAAGCCAATAAAGGAGCTATCACTATGTTAGAGATCAAACCTATATTTCATGCACTGTGTCGCTCCAAAGTGGGCGCTATGTTACTACTGATCCAAATAGCAATTACAACTGCGATTGTCAGTAATGCCGCTTTTATTATTCAAGATAAAATAAGCTTTTTGAGCCAGGAAACAGGTTACCCTGAGCAAGATATTTTCTTATTTAATGTTATGACGTTTGGTAAAGACGTAAATGTTACGCAACAGTTTGAATTAGATGAAGCCATGATCAGGCAATTACCTGGTGTGGTAGGTGCAGCAATGAGTAGCAGTGCCCCATTAACTGGTAGTGGTAGTGCGTCTGACTTTAGCCTAAAACCCGCGCCACAAGAAAGCCTATCAGTCAGAACAGGGTACTTTTTTATTGATGAGCACGGTGTTAACACTTATGGCGTAAAACTAATAGCAGGTAGAAATTTTACCGAAGAGGAAGTCGTCGTTACTGACAACTTTGAAAAACAAACGAATGTAACAATTGTGTCTCAAGCCTTACTAACGGAGCTATTTCCTGGTGAAAACGGGCTTGGTAAAACGGTTTATTTTGGTGATATTCCCTTAAAAATTGTGGGTGTAGTTGAAAAAATGATGGGACCATGGCTAAAAGACAGCCGCCCAGATAACCTAGCATTCATTCCTTTTATTAATGCCACTAGTTCAGCAAATTTTGTAGTACGAACTGAGCCGGGACAACGTGCGTCCGTTATTAAGCAAATTGAAGAAGCGATGCTCAATAATTACAATAAACGCGTTATTTCACGTATCCGAGGGCTTGATGAAAGCAAGGCAGAATATGTTGCCCAAGATAAACTCATGATGCGAATGTTGATTGTGCTGATCACTATTTTAGTGTTGGTAACTGCACTGGGGATTTTTGGCTTAACCTTATTTAACATCAGTAAACGCACCAAGCAAATTGGTACTCGTCGTGCGCTTGGGGCTAGAAAGTCTGCAATAATTAACTACTTTTTAGTTGAGAATGCGATGATTTGCTGCGTGGGCTTAGTGCTTGGGGTTATAGTAGCGCTATTGCTCGGGCAAATATTGATGCAGTATTTCTCTATTGCAGCGCTACCGCCTAGCTATATCATCATTACTGCCATGGGAGTGTTTTGTATGAGCTTATTAGCCGTATTTGGTCCCGCCAAACGAGCGGCAAATATTTCACCAAGCATAGCAACTCGCACTATTTAATAGTAATCAATAAGCTGTGCTACACTGTAAAATAGTGTAGCACTCAAATAAAACTACCCCTGAATTCGGATAATAACAGCGATTAAAAACAATAATATGGAAAAAATACTCATTGTAGATGACAACCCTGCAATTTTAGATGCGTTGTCATTATTATTAGAAATTCATGACTACCAAGTCGTCACCGCCGATACCCCTTTTGCAGCGCTGCAAGTTGTTAACTATCAACGCATAGACTTAGTTATTCAAGATATGAACTTCTCCGCCGACACAACCTCAGGTGAAGAAGGTAAAGATCTCTTTTATCAACTAAGAGCACAAAATCCGCACTTACCTATTATTTTAATTACCGCATGGACTGAACTTGCAACCGCTATTGAGTTAGTTAAAGCAGGTGCGGCGGATTATTTACCAAAACCCTGGGATGACAGCAAGCTTCTTACCTGCATTAGTAATTTAATTGAACTTGGGAAAACTAAACAAGTTAATGCCACCTTCACTCGCCACCAGCAAGAGCGACAAGCACCACTAGAAAACGCAAATCTTGCGGGCTTAGTGTTTGCAAGTACCGCAATGGAAAGTACCGTAACTATGGCGCTGCAAGTTGCAAAATCAGATGTATCCGTGCTGATCAGCGGCCCTAATGGCAGTGGTAAAGAATGCATCGCAGCCATTATTCAGCTCAATTCTCCCTTAGCAGCTAAACCGTTCATTAAAGTCAACGCCGGCGCCCTGCCAACCGAGCTAATAGAAGCTGAATTGTTTGGAGCTGAATCAGGTGCATTTACGGGGATCACAAAACAACGTATTGGTCGCTTTGAAGCTGCTGATGGCGGCACCTTATTTTTAGACGAAATAGGTAATTTACCGCTTTCAGGGCAAATGAAGCTACTTAGGGTATTACAAACTGGTGAATTTGAACGTTTAGGCTCCACACAAACACGAAAAGTTGATGTGCGTGTTATTTCAGCCACCAATGAAAATTTACCGAATGCGATTCAAGCCGGTCGCTTTCGTGAAGATTTGTATTATCGGCTGAATGTGATTGAGTTAGCGTTACCGGCGTTATCGCAACGACAAGACGATATAATGCCTTTGCTTAATCACTTTTTGCCAGAGCGTGAACTCACCTTACAAGCAGAGCAAGCATTAATAAAGCACACTTGGCCTGGTAACGTACGAGAACTTGAAAATGCCTGCAAACGTGTTGCGGTACTCAAACCAACTGGATTATTAGATATTAGCGACTTTGCTTTAACGCAAACAAATTCAAACATAACCACACCTAGTATAGAGCCAAGTAAAGCAGATATTGAATCAGCCATGCGCGAACATCAAGGTGTCATAGCCAAAGTGGCACGTCAATTTGGCTTAAGCCGCCAAGCGCTGTATCGTCGTTTGCAAAAAATGGATATTGACTATTAATGGCGTTCCCTCTTAATTCATTACCGTTGGCACATAAGATTAGCCTATATTGTGCTTTATCAAGCGCACTGCCCGTTTTACTCATTGGATGGCTATGTAAATTAAGTTTGCCTTGGCTTATTAGTAGTGCTGTAGGCAGTGCTATTTTAGCAATACTGCTGATAAGGCAATTGAGTTGTAACCTTGTAAAAGGCATGCAATCGCTCGAAACTGGTTTACTCAATTTTAAAGATGGTGAACTTTCAAGTTTACTCGCTTATAACCAGCGCGATGAGCTTGGCCAGTTGTGCCAATTGTATAACCAAACAGCTAAACAACTACGACAAGAAAAACAATGGGTTTATCAACGCGAACTTATGCTTGATAAAGTCCTGCAAAGCTCCCCGCAAGCTCTATTACTTATAAACGATAATGATACTGTTGTGTTTAGCAACCTAAGTAGTCGCGCACTTTTTAATTGTGCAAACGCACTTGAAGGTATGAAATTAACTGAACTACTTAAGTTAGCGCCAAAACAATTAGCCACAGCATTAGCGCAAGGTTTTGATGGTTTATTTAGTATCGAAAAAGACGCCCAAGAAGCGCAAACATGGCATTTAGCAACAGGCGAATTTTTGCTGAACAATCAGCGCCATCACTTGTATATTTTTAAACAACTCACCCGAGAGCTTAGCCGACAAGAAGTTGCGGTCTGGAAAAAAGTGATCCGTATTATTAGCCATGAACTAAATAATTCATTAGGTCCAATGTCATCAATGTTACACAGTGCCCAACTGCTCGCAAATAAAGTAGATGAGCCTCGCTTAAGCCGGGTTTTTGCAACCATAGATGAGCGGATCGCGCATTTAACTGCATTTGTACAAGGTTATGGTAAATTTGCCAAGTTACCGCAACCTCAAAGCAGCCCTATTGAATGGCCGACACTACTTACGTCACTGCAAACTCAATGGCAATTTCACTATCAAGTTACACCGTCACAATACACAACCCATGCAGATCAAACACAAGTAGAGCAGTTACTTATTAATTTACTAAAAAATGCGCATGAGTCAGGCGCTGATCCACAGCATATCAATGTAAACATTAGCCATGACCAACACGCAACTTTAATTGCTGTCAGCGATAATGGCAAAGGCATGAGTGAGCAAGTAATGGCGAATGCACTTATTCCATTTTATTCAACTAAAACAAGCGGTAGCGGTTTAGGCCTGGCGTTATGTCGTGAAATTGCAGAAGCCCATCGTGGTCATATTAGTTTGCATAATCATAAACAAGGAGGATTAAGCGTACATGTTGTATTGCCTCACCAATCCAAAACACAAAAACAATGAAACTGTAGGGGATCGCCATGCGTGTTAGCGCCTTTTACCCGTTGCGGGGGTTGTCCTTCGCGTTATATGCTCAAACGAGCCAAGAGGTGATCGTCGTTGAAATTAAACACTTTTTAAACCTATAAACTATAGGGTGATTTGGGTATAGATGTCGCAAGGGCGTGTTGACCTTTGTGGATTGAAATTTGTTCAATCTAGGGGCGATTTAATCGCGGCGCGAGGTTTGTAATCGAGTGGGCTCGATAACTGCTCCTGCGTTATTCTACTGGCTCACATCCATGTGAGAATAAGTAAAAGTCGAGCAAAGCTTCCGCGTCCTGCTCACGCCCCTTACCTACATCCGTGTAGGTAACAAAGAGTTAATCGCCCCTAGAAAGAACCCTTTGGGCAGCGCATGTTTGGCATTTATACTGCGTTATCGCCTATTTATGGGGAACAACCACACACCATAGGCGCTGCCTTGCCTAAATACCAAATAGACTGCTGCAAAATCAATCACGAAAGGTCAACACGTCCTAGCTAAACTATCGCCTTTCATCATATTGCCACAGACGTCGTAACTAAGACTCGCCAACCGCCACTGCGGTAAACTCGTTTTACTTCTATCTCACCTTAAAAATATTTACAAGCAAAAGGCAATATGCGCCCCTTTTGTTTAAATATTAACTATTTAACTTAAAAATAGGTGATTGCAACGCATTTTCATATGAAGTTGATATGTTATACAGTATCAACTTCAATCGCTTTTTATAAAAAATGTTAAGGATAATAAAATTGCTTTCCAAGTTACGCGTTGTTGCGCCACTTTTTTTAAGTATAACATGTTGCTTTTCTTCATTAACTTATGCAGAAAAAAGAGAGCGGTATGATCCTTCTTTCTTTACGGTTTATTCGGTACAAACAGCCTTTGATATGGTTAATAGGCTCCCTGGTTTTAAAGTTGATCTAGGTAAAAGTGTCAGAGGTTTTTCAGGCGGCGCTGGGAATATTCTCATTGACGGCGCAAGATTATCTGCAAAATCCGGTGGCTTAAAAGAAGCATTACTACGGATCCCAGCGCAGCAAGTTGCCTATATTGAAATTAACCGTTCAGCATCTGGTGTGGGTGATGCGTCAGGTAAAGCAATGGTTGCAAACATTGTTAGAGTACCGCAATTACAAGCAGGACAATATAGCATTACATTATCAAAAGCAGGACAGGATGTACTCTTCCCCGAGGCGCAAATCAGTTATGTCACGCAATTAGGGCAGTGGCAGAGTAACTTTAAAGGGGATATAAAGTTTAAAGATATTCCTAGTCAATCAGAGTATGAGCTAACCTCACAGGCAGGTCGTCACTTAAATAATGCGACCGAAGTTAAAAAAGAAAGTTTAAATGAAATTTTTATCTCTGGTGACGCATCTAGACAACAGCAAGATGAACAACAACAGTTTACATTTAGGGTTGGTAAAAGTCAGTATCGACCTCAGTTACAGCGTACCACAACAACATTAAACAGTATCGAGGTACTGCATAATGACCGCGACAGTGTGTATCACACAGCTGAAGCTGGATTTAATTGGTCGCTCCCTGTTGCTAATTGGCGGCTTAAACATCTTGGAATTGTTAATTTCACCCATTGGACTGTCGACAGGCAAACAGAAGCATTTATCGACACAATGCCCCGTTATGAAAATTATGACTTTCAACGTAATAAATGGGAATCTATTTATCGTGGCACAGCACAGAAAAAATACACAAAAAGCAGTCAAGAGCTAGGCGTTGAACTGACCTATAACTATGCCAACAACAACACACGCTACCTTAAAACACAAAATAATGTGCAGCAAGTTGTGCAATTACCTGCCGCCAATGTAGAAATAAAAGAGCAAAGGGCTGAAGTTTTTTATAATCATGCCTGGCAGTTAGACAGCACAACAGGCTTTAACGCAGGAATAGCCTTAGAGCATTCAAGTATTGAAGTAAAGGGAGATGCCAGTAATCAAGATGATTACCTGTTTATTAAACCAAGTTTAGCCTATTCACATCAACTTACACCTAAATGGCAGGGGCAAGTACAGTTTAACCGAGTGGTAAATCAACTGTCGTTTAAATTATTTGCTGCGCAAAGTAATGCTGAAGCAAATAGGCAGCAAGCGGGTAACCCAGCATTAAAACCAGATAGTTACTACCGCTTAAGTGTGGATTCTAACTACCAATTGAGTGACAAAAATGTAATTAAAATGACGCTATTCGGACAATGGCATCAAGACGGTTTAGAGTATCAAATTTTACCTTCAGGAGCCGAAGGGATCGCCAATGGAGGTAATGCCCGAGTTATGGGGATCAATCTCGATGTTTCTTTAGGTTTAGATTTTGTGCTCCCCAATGGCGTAATGGATATTGAGTTTACAACACAAAAAAGCTCCTATTCAGATCCGATAACATTAACGGATAGAGCGATTAATCAACAGCAGCGGCCAACATTAAAAGCGCAGATCCGCCAAGACATCATAGCGCATGACTTTTCTTGGGGGGTAAACTACATAGGGAAAAATACACGACAAAACTATTATGTGTCTGAATACGTTGAACTAAAAGAACAAGAAGATTTTGATGCTTTTATAGAGTATAAAGGGTTTGGCTCAAGTGTAATTACTTTTACAGTATCTCAGTTGAACCGTGCTCAATCAATGCAGTATAGGCACTTTTATAGCCCTAATCGTTCTGGGGTTTTGAGTCAGTCAGAACTGCGTGATAAGCGCCATGAACGGGTCGTAAGTTTGAATTATGCGACCACTTTTTAAAGCCTGAATTAATACTCAATGGTTTTAGATTAATTGTCGACACCGCTCGCTATTTCTGGCGCGTTGAGGCTATTGAACGAGTTGGCACAGTGATACCAATCGGCTTAAATATTTAACCATTCTAACGGGCTAAATAAAGCGATAACTGCGTTTATCTTTCGCTATAAATTCTCATTAACTTAACACGATTGGTATCAGAGAATCGTTATTTACATACGAACGCGCTTTTTCCAATTTTATAAATAAAAATGCCAGTCAGTATTAGCTGACTGGCATTTCATATAAAGTGGTTTTTCTATTTCAGCAATGCTTATTCAGCATCAGCTTCTTTATATTTTTCTGCTGTTTCAATAATCAGTGGTTTTAACTCACCACGTTGAAACATTTCAATAATGATGTCACATCCACCGATTAATTCGCCATCAACCCACAATTGTGGAAATGTTGGCCAATTAGCATATGCTGGTAATTCAGCACGAATATCAGGATTAAGTAAAATATCAACATAAGCAAACGGTTCACCGCATGACATTAATGCTTGAGATGCTTGTGAAGAAAAACCACAATTTGGTAATTTAGGCGATCCTTTCATATAAAGGATAATTGGATTTTCAGAAATTTGCTGTTTAATTTTATCTATGGTTTCCATCTACAACCTCAAAAATGACGATAGCTGAACATATCAAGGCTTGAAAATTTTTCATTAAGCCTCATATATGTATCTTAAAGTGGGCAAATAAAGCCGCAATCGAAATAGTCTTGCATTTGCATTGCTGTTTGGCATTGCTGTTTGCTAAAACTTGAGTAAAATACTCAACAATTATAGTAACACTATAATTCTGTTTGGTATAGATAAGTGGTCTGTTCGAGCAGGCATTACGTATTACCAAACGGACTATCAACCAAAAGAAGATGGAGATAAAAATGTCATTTGAACTACCGTCACTACCATATGCAATTGATGCACTTGAGCCACACATTTCAAAAGAAACGTTAGAGTTTCACCACGGCAAGCACCACAACACATACGTTGTTAAACTTAACGGTTTAGTTGGTGGTACTGAATTCGAAAATAAAACACTTGAAGAAGTAGTATGTTCTTCAGATGGTGGTGTATTTAACAATGCAGCACAAATCTGGAATCACACTTTTTACTGGAACAGCCTATCTCCAAATGGCGGTGGCGAAGCAACGGGCGCGGTTGCAGATGCTATCAATGCTAAATGGGGCTCTTTTGAAGCATTCCAAACAGCTTTTAATGACAAAGCTGTAAACAACTTTGGTTCAAGCTGGACATGGTTAGTAAAATTAGCTGATGGTTCTTTAGACCTTGTTAATACATCTAACGCAGCAACTCCACTAACTCAAGACGGTGTTACACCGCTTCTTACTGTGGATCTGTGGGAACATGCTTATTACATCGATTTCCGTAACGTTCGTCCAGATTACTTAAAAGCATTCTGGTCGCTTGTTAACTGGGAATTCGCGAACGCTAACTTCGCATAATTAGCAGCTCATTTTGAGCTAACCTAGTTTAAAAGACGCTTCGGCGTCTTTTTTGTTTTTTAACATAAATTTTTAATTTTATTGCACAAAAATCTAAATTCGTGACTAAGCTTTATATAACCTTTGCTTATTTTTAATCTTTAAGCACCTAGTTTAAGCAGGTTTTCGGAGGTCTTCATGAGTATTTTTGAGCATTACCAAGCACGATACGAAGCGGCACAGGAAGAAGAGTACAGTATCGCTGAGTTCTTAGAAATTTGTAAAACGGATAAATCGGCATATGCCAGCGCACCAGAGCGATTATTAACAGCGATTGGTGAGCCAAAAATGGTCGATACGTCAACTGATGCACGTCTAAGTCGGTTATTTTCAAACCGAGTTGTCGCACGCTACCCCGCATTTAATGATTTTTATGGTATGGAAGATGCCATAGAGCAAATCGTTTCATACCTAAAACATGCCGCACAAGGACTTGAAGAGTGTAAGCAAGTACTTTACTTACTAGGCCCTGTAGGCGGTGGTAAATCGTCCATTGCAGAAAAACTCAAGTACCTAATGCAACAGGTGCCAATTTACTCCATTAAAGGCTCTCCGGTTAACGATCACCCATTGGCACTGTTTGACCCTAACGAGGATGCTGATCTGCTCGCAAAAGAGTACGGTATAAAACCACGCTACTTAAAAACGATTATGTCACCATGGGCAACTAAACGCTTATCTGAATTTAATGGTGATATTAGCCAATTTAAAGTGGTAAAACGTTACCCATCAATTTTAAATCAAATTGCGATTGCCAAAACTGAACCTGGTGATGAAAACAATCAGGATATTTCAGCGTTAGTCGGTAAAGTTGATATTCGCCAGCTAGAACATTTTGCCCAAAATGATCCCGATGCTTATGCGTACTCAGGCTCACTCTGTCTTGCCAACCAAGGCTTGATGGAATTTGTTGAGATGTTTAAAGCGCCTATCAAAGTGCTACACCCCTTGCTGACTGCTACACAAGAGGGTAACTATAACGGCACAGAAGGGATTAGCGCCCTGCCCTTTAGCGGCATGATTTTAGCTCATTCAAACGAATCTGAATGGCAAACCTTTAAAAACAACAAAAATAATGAAGCATTTTTAGACCGTGTTTATATTGTAAAAGTGCCTTATTGTTTACGCGCTTCAGAAGAAGTGAAAATTTACGACAAATTGCTAGAGCATAGCGAACTATACAACGCACCTTGCGCACCGGGTACACTTGAAACGCTGGCTAAATTTACAACATTATCTCGATTAAAAGATCCTGAAAACTCCAGTATCTACTCAAAAATGCGCGTTTATGACGGAGAAAGCCTAAAAGACACCGATCCTAAAGCAAAATCATATCAAGAATATCGTGATTACGCCGGTGTTGATGAAGGCATGACAGGGCTATCTACCCGCTTTGCATTTAAGATTCTATCGCGCGTCTTTAATTTTGATACCACGGAAGTAGCTGCCAATCCAGTGCACTTATTCTACGTGCTTGAACAGCAGATCGAACGTGAGCAATTTTCTGCTGACGTTGAAGAGCGCTACCTGAGTCACTTAAAAGGCTATTTAATTCCGCAGTATGTTGAGTTTATTGGTAAAGAATTGCAAACAGCTTATTTAGAGTCGTACTCAGAATACGGGCAAAATATTTTTGATCGCTATGTAACCTACGCTGATTTTTGGATTCAAGATCAAGAGTACCGCGACCCTGATACCGGCCAATTATTTAACCGTGAAGCCTTAAATGCTGAGCTTGAGAAAATTGAAAAACCAGCAGGCATTTCCAACCCTAAAGATTTCCGCAACGAAATAGTTAACTTTGTACTACGTGCTCGTGCTCACAATAACGGTAAAAATCCGTTGTGGACCAGCTATGAGAAACTACGCACTGTGATTGAGAAAAAAATGTTCTCAAATACCGAAGAGTTATTACCTGTTATTTCATTCAATGCAAAAACATCTGCAGAAGATCAGAAAAAACACGAAGACTTCGTCAATCGAATGGTGGAAAAAGGATACACCCAAAAGCAAGTTCGTTTGTTATCTGAATGGTATTTACGAGTGCGTAAATCGCAATAACACACAAAGGTGTATTTTTAGGGGGTCTTTATGGCGCATTTTATAGACCGTCGCCTGAACGGTAAAAATAAGAGCACGTTAAATCGTCAACGCTTTATTAGGCGATATAAAAAACAGATCAAAGAAGCTGTATCAGATGCTATCAATAAACGCAGTGTCACTGATACCAGTAGCGGAGAGAGTATTTCTATTCCGCAGCGGGATATTAGTGAGCCAACGTTTCATCAAGGTAAAGGAGGCGATAGAGAGCAGATTCACCCTGGTAACGATCAATTTTCTACGGGCGATAAAATTAAGCGCCCGCAAGGTGGTCAAGGTGGAGGTGCGGGCGAAGGTGAAGCAAGTGACTCAGGCGAAGGCGAAGATGACTTTGTATTCTCAATTTCTAAAGATGAGTATTTAGATTTACTATTTGAAGATTTAGAGCTACCAAACCTTCAACAAAATCAACTTGATAAACTAGTACAAATGAAAACACATCGCGCCGGGTTTTGCAGCGATGGTATGCCTAGTAATATCGACATCGTGCGTTCACTGCAAGGCTCACTTGCAAGGCGCGTTGCGATGAGTGCAGGTAAAAAACGTGAGCTAGCTCAGTTACAAGAGCAGCTTGCTGCGTTAATGGCTGATCCTGAACCAGATATAGCAGCCATAGCGTTAATGGAGCAAGAAATTGCCCAATTGCAAAAACGTATTGGCGCTGTGCCCTTTATTGATAACTATGATTTGCGTTTTCGTAATTATGAAAAACAACCTCACCCAACGAGTAAAGCCGTGATGTTTTGTATTATGGATGTGTCGGGCTCGATGGATCAGGCAACCAAAGATATGGCAAAACGCTTTTATATTTTGCTATATCAGTTTTTAACACGTAGCTATAAAGATATTGAAGTGGTGTATATTCGCCATCACACTCAAGCAAAAGAAGTCGATGAGCAAGAGTTTTTCTATTCGCAAGAGACCGGCGGAACAATCGTCTCCAGCGCATTGAAATTAATGCATGAGATCATACAAGAGCGCTATAACGCGGGTGAGTGGAATATTTATGCTGCGCAAGCCTCTGATGGCGATAATTGGGCAGATGACACCCCACAATGCGGTGAAATATTGCGTAATAAACTCTTAAATGATGTGCGCTATTACGCGTATATTGAGATCACGACGCGTGCCCATCAAAGCTTATGGCGTGAGTATGAAAAAATTTGTCAAAGCAATGATAATTTTGCCATACAACATATTCGAAGTGTTGAAGATATTTACCCTATTTTTAGAGAGCTATTTAAAAAAAGTCGTCAACACCAAGGTGCAGCTTAAGCTGTACAGCGAGGTATTTATATGACCGATAAACGTTTAAGTGATGGCCCAGATTGGACATTTGATTTATTACAGCAATACCAAGACGAAATAGCGCGCGTAGCAGAACATTATCGCCTTGATACTTACCCAAATCAAATTGAGGTGATCACGGCTGAACAAATGATGGATGCCTACTCCAGTGTCGGTATGCCGATTGGTTATAGTCATTGGTCTTACGGTAAAAAGTTTATTCAAACGGAACAAAACTACAAGCGTGGGCAAATGGGCTTAGCATACGAAATTGTTATTAATTCTGATCCCTGTATTGCCTACTTAATGGAAGAAAACACCCTGCCAATGCAAGCACTCGTAATGGCACATGCTTGCTACGGCCATAATTCCTTTTTTAAAGGTAATTACTTATTTAAAACATGGACCGATGCCAGCTCAATTATTGATTACTTACTGTTTGCAAAAAACTATATTGCACGCTGCGAAGAAAAGTATGGCATTGACGATGTTGAAAACCTGATTGACTCATGCCATGCGCTAATGAATTATGGTGTGGATCGCTACAAACGCCCGCAGCAAATCTCTTTATTTGAAGAGCAAAAGCGCCAGCAAGAACGTGAAGATTACCTGCAATCACAAGTAAATGAGCTTTGGCGTACTATTCCATCTCATCAGCAAGAGAAAAAGCCGCACGAACGTCACTTCCCGCGTGAACCACAAGAGAACATTTTGTACTTTATTGAAAAAAATGCCCCACTATTGGAGTCTTGGCAACGAGAAGTTATTAGAATAGTCCGTAAAATCTCTCAGTATTTTTACCCGCAAAAACAAACGCAAGTTATGAATGAAGGCTGGGCCACCTTTTGGCATTACACTATTTTGAACCATCTATACGATGAAGGTAAATTAACCGACTCGTTTATGCTGGAGTTTTTACAAAGCCACACCAATGTTGTTTATCAGCCACCATATAACAGCAATTACTATTCGGGGATCAACCCGTATGCATTAGGTTTTAATATGATGGTTGATATTCGTCGTATATGTGAAAACCCAACAGAGGAAGATAAACAGTGGTTTCCTGAATATGCTGGCAGTAACTGGCTAGATACGCTGCACTTTGCTATGGAAAACTTTAAAGATGAGAGCTTTATTAGCCAGTTTTTATCACCGAAACTGATCCGCGACTTTAAATTATTTACTATTATCGATCATGAAAAAGATCCTAATTTACACGTTGGCGCTATTCACGATGAAAGTGGTTATCACGCAGTACGCGAGGCACTCTCAGCGCAATATAATTTAAGTAATCACGAACCTAATATTCAAGTTTATGATGTGGATATTAGAGGGGATCGTTCTTTAACTCTACGTTATGTACCTCATCAAAATATCCCGCTTGCTAAATCCCATGACGAGGTATTAAAACACCTCTATAGGCTATGGGGCTTTAAAGTGAAACTTGAGCAGGAGTCTATGTCTGGGGAAGTAAGTACGGTGGCGCAATGCCCATCTGATGACTCTCGCCATACAACAGAATAATTGAACAATAAAAATGACGCCATAGCGTCATTTTCTTAACCATTACTTTTACTCGCTTTTATTAGCTTTGTGGAATATCACTAAAAGCTGAAACAAGGTTTCTGCCATTTTCTTTTGAATGGTAAAGCGCTTTATCGGCGGCCTCTATCCACTTTTCGTGACGTTCAAAACTACTATCAAAACATGCAAAACCTACACTGACTGTCATCGTGACTTGCTGTCCATCAAAAAATATCGATGAGTTTTCAATAACACTTCTTAAGCGCTCTGCAAATATCTGTGCACCTTTTTTATCCGTATCAAGTAATGTTACTGCGAACTCCTCGCCACCATAACGCCCTGCTACGTCAGTTTCACGTAACGTTTTACGAAGTAAGTCGGCAATGTTACGCAGTGCTTCATCACCACAACGGTGTCCATGTTCATCGTTTATCTTTTTAAAGTGGTCAATATCAAACATTAGCAACGTACTACAGCCACCACTTCGTTTTATTCGTAAAAACTCTTGGCGTAAAGTATTTTCCCAGTGACCGCGATTAGCAAGCTGGGTTAATGCATCAGTTTGACTTATTAGTTCAAGTTTGCGGTTAACGGCTTCTAACTCTTTTTTATTGACGGCTTCATCAGTAACATCATAAATAATAATGCAAATATGACCAACTTCGCCCATCGTATTAGAAAGCGGAATAAACGTGGCATTTTGATACATGTGATCAGCTTTGCCTGTTATTGGCCGATAATTTTTAAACTTAAAAATATAAGGCTGCTGTTCCCAAATGGTAAATGAGCGATTTTTCAAAATGAAAACTGATTCAGACTTACTACGAAACCACTTTTCATCTATTGATGGGAACAAATCAAATAGATCTTTGTCTTTCACTGCACTTGGTAGCAAACCTGAATGGTTTTCCATAAAACCATTCCAAATACACACTTTGTAGTCACGATCTAACACCACTAAACCAACATCAACGGTATTAAACATATCCATTAACCAATGGATTTCATTCATATTAAAATCTGCTGCAGGCATAATGTTAGTCTTCTAGTAGGTAAGCAACTTTGTATTTCAAAGTTTTCATTGAATCTTCGGTAAATAACAGCATTAAATCGCAGTTAATATTATGGTTTTCGATACCGTAACTAATTTCTATAGCTAACGTACGCTGCCAACGAGACTTGTTAGCCTTTACTAGATCAGATACATCGCAATGCTGCCCTAGTACGACCGGGTGACCTTGGCTAAAGGTCATATCAAGTTGTCTGGATAAACCTGTTAAAATCGCTCCAATTAGTATGTTACTAATGTCCATGAGCAATTCTAATTCAACTTTATTGTTAAGCTCGCCTTCGTAGTTCATCAACGATGCTATTTCTTTAAAACTTGAGTCGTTGAGCAGTAGCAGCGCTTCTCCCGAAACCCCTCCACCAATAAAGCCTTGGCATACACCAGATGTAGATGAATTTGCGTCAATTGAACGCAGCGCCATGTCTAACTCGTTAACTTCAAGGATATTTACATTCGGAATCGGTAGCTCAACAAACACATTAAGCAGTCGTGCTAATAAATCCCCAGCTTGCCCCATTGCTACGTTTGTTAACTCTTGATAAATGTCTCTTACATCGGGGTCAACTTGCTCACCCAATTTATGAGAGAGCCTTTCACGCATGGCTTTATCTTTAATGCCATGATGCTCGATAATATCTGCAAGCTTTTGGGCATCACATGGCTTTTGAATAAAATCGATTGCACCAAGATCAATGACACGCTGATGGGCACTTGGTTGAATATCGCCAGAGACGACAACAGTAAGAACTTGAAACTGTAATTCCTCAATGGCTTGCAGTACTTCATAGCCATCCATTTGCGGCATATTAAGATCTAAAAATAATATCTCAGGACGAATTGCTTTTAATTGCTCGATACAATGAACGCCATCTTCAGCAAATTCTATTTTTATATCCCAATCATCGGGTAACGAACGCGCTAACTGGCGGCGCGCAAGTTTTGAATCATCACAAATTAGTACCGATGTTGACATATTTTCTCTCTGATAGTGTTTATTTATAGCAACCACTTTTTAGTTACAATACATTTATTATTATTGATCATTGAATAAACATTTATTACTGTATTATGTTAATCAATGTAACACCTATTTACAATTTTAAATTTCACTAAAACCTTGGTGTGCACCAATGATTATAATACACTCTGGCTAATTGCGTTAATTCTAAAGGAAATACCTTATGCTTCGTTCTATCAGTTTTGCCTTGAGTGCTTTTTGCTCTGTTGCTTTCGCGACTGAAATTCCAGAAAACACGTTAGATGCGGGGAAAGTCACCGCACAATCAAAACCCATAACGTTGCTAGGCCAAGGAGTGAAATTAAATGAACAAGCGCCCGATTTTAAAGTAGTCGACGGTTCTTTCACACCAGTCACTTTAGCAAATTACCAAGGACAAGCTGTTTTAATTAGCGTGGTTCCAAGTCTGGATACAGGTGTATGTAGTATTCAAACAAAGCATTTTAACGAAAAAGTAGCTGCACAATTTCCCAATATTGCCATGCTGACTATCAGTGCTGATTTACCCTTTGCACAGGCGCGTTTTTGTAAGGCTGAAAACATCGATAAAGTAGTCACTTTATCTGACTCTGTTTGGCGTGACTTTGGCCAAAATTATGGCCTAGTGATCAAAGATATGGGGTTATTAACCCGCGCTGTTTTCGTGCTTGATGAAAATCATAAGGTTGTTTACAAACAATTAGTGGCTGATCTATCAACAGAGCCTAAGTATGAGCCTGTCCTTAGTGCTTTAAAGTCACTCTGATTTATTATTAATACGATAATAAAAAACCGCCAATTGGCGGTTTTTTTAGATTATTAGCTTATTAACCTAATAATTCAGCTAACTGTTGATTAACCGCTTCAACAGCTTGTGTTCCGTCTAAACGGTGGTACTGAGTGTTACCCGCTTTCGCTTCAGCTTGATAGTAATCAACCAATGGCATTGTTTGCTCATGGTAGATACCTAAACGTTTACGGACTGTTTCTTCAGTATCGTCAGCGCGGATGATAAGATCTTCACCGCTTACGTCATCTTTGCCTTCAACTTTTGGTGGGTTATACACAACATGGTATACACGACCAGAACCTGGGTGAACGCGACGTCCGCCCATACGATCAACAATGATCTCATCTGCAACGTCAAATTCAATAACGTGGTCAACGACAACGCCATTTTCTTTCATTGCATCAGCTTGTGGAATTGTGCGAGGGAAGCCGTCAAGTAGGAAACCTTTTTCACAATCCGCTTTAGTAATACGTTCTTTAACAAGACCAATGATGATGTCATCAGAAATTAGCTGACCTGCATCCATTACTTTTTTAGCTTCTAAACCCAGTGGTGTGCCTTCTTTAATTGCTGCACGTAACATATCACCAGTAGAAATTTGTGGAATACCGTACTTGTCCATCAAAAACTGAGCTTGAGTGCCTTTACCTGCACCCGGCGCGCCCAAAAGAATAATGCGCATATCATTGTCCTCGTTTGATACTGATTTTACTTATCTTGCATCAGTATGATTTATTATAAAGCCTGAATTCTTCCATAAGCGCCTGCGATACTCAAGCAACTTATACCAATTGACTACACACACACCATAAAAAAAGGGAACCGAGGTTCCCTTTTCATTAAAATGTTATTTTTTGAGCAATTACTTGCTTAGATCAAGCATTAGTTTGTTTAAACGTGTCACAAACCCAGCAGGGTCTTTTAACGTGCCACGCTCTGCAAGTAGAGCTTGATCAAGAAGTACATGTGACCACTGAGCAAATTTCTCTTCGTCTTGTTCAACATTTAAATGTTTAACAAGTTGGTGCTCTGGGTTTAGTTCAAAAATAGGCTTTGCTTCTGGTGCTGCCTGTCCTACAGACTCCATAAGCTTTTGCATTTGTGAGCTCATGTCATTATCATCTGCAACCACACAGGCTGGTGAATCAGTTAAACGATGTGTAAAGCGTACATCTTTTACTGTATCACCTAAGGCTGTTTTGATTCGCTCAACAAGTCCTTCAACTTCTTTTTCAGATTCTTCTTGCGCTTTTTTGGTCTCTTCATCATCTAGGTTACCTAAATCTAGGTCACCACGTGTGATTGATTTAAATGGTTTATCAGCAAACTCTGTTAAGTGGCTCATCATCCATTCATCAACACGGTCGCTTAGCAATAATACTTCGATACCTTTCTTACGGAAGATCTCTAAATGCGGTGAACTTTTTGCTGTGGTAAATGAATCAGCCACAACATAGTAAATTGCATCTTGACCTTCATTCATACGCTCAATGTATTGCTCAAGTGACGCATTCTGTGTGCTTTCATCTGTATGCGTTGATGCAAAGCGTAATAGTTTAGCAATCGCTTCTTTATTAGCTGCGTCTTCCGCTGGGCCTTCTTTGATCACTTGACCAAATTCATTCCAAAATACTTGGTAATCATCGGCTTTGTTTTTAGCCATGCGCTCAAGCATTTTTAAAATACGTGATGTACAGCCCTTACGAATTGCTTGCGTTACTTTGTTATCTTGTAAAATTTCACGTGATACATTCAATGGTAAATCATTTGAATCAAGTAAACCTTTAACAAAGCGTAAGTAACTTGGCATAAACTGTTCTGCGTCATCCATTACAAATACGCGTTGTACATAAAGCTTTAAACCACTTTGGCGTTCACGGTTCCATAAATCAAATGGGGCCTTCTTAGGGATATAAAGTAGGCTTGTATATTCAGTTTTACCTTCTACTTTATTATGTCCCCAGCTAAGCGGCTCTTCCCAGTCATGGCTTACATGCTTATAAAATTCTTTGTACTCTTCATCAGAAAGCTCTGATTTATCGCGAGTCCAAAGTGCAGTCGCGCGGTTAATGCTTTCCCACTCACCTGGTACTGCTGGTGTTTTTTCGCCATCTTCACCTTCAGACTCAGGTACTTCTGCTTTGTACATTTGTACAGGTGTAGAAATATGATCTGAGTATTTAGTCACGATGCTACGCAGACGCCAATCATCAGCAAACTCTGTTTCATCTTCACGAAGGTGTAAAATGATGTCTGTTCCGCGGCCTTCTTTTTCAATTTCTTGTAATGTGTATTCGCCTTCGCCTTGCGACTGCCATTCAACACCGGTTGCTTCACCAGCTTTGCGAGTGCGAACAGTAACTAAGTCTGCAACAATAAATGCTGAGTAAAAACCAACACCAAATTGGCCAATTAACTGTGAGTCTTTACCTTGATCACCTGTTAAGTTTTTGAAAAACTCAGCTGTGCCTGATTTAGCAATTGTGCCTAAAGAGCTGATCACTTCATCGCGTGTCATACCAATGCCGTTATCAGAAATAGTGACCGTATTGGCTTCTTTGTCTGCACTGATACGTACTCTAAGATCTGCATCACCTTGGTAAAGCTCACCGTTTGAAAGTGCTAAAAAGCGTAATTTATCAGCCGCATCTGAGGCATTTGACACAAGCTCACGTAAAAATATTTCTTTATTTGAATAAAGTGAGTGGATCATCAGGTTTAATAGTTGTTTAACTTCCGTTTGAAAGCCTAATGTTTCTTTTTGTGCTGCAGTCATTGTGTTTCTCCAATTAGCAAAGTCTCTGCGTTATGCACTTAATATGGGGCGCGGTTCGTTAACTTCAAGGGGAAATATAAAAAAGGCAAACGAAATAATTATTTAAACTGAGTAAATAGGCTATTAACATTTAAATTTAACGCTTAAAATAAACATGGCGAATGACCGTGGATCTGCTCGCCACTTATTGGATGCTGAAAAAATAAGTCACTGGCGTGTAAGAGCAACCGTGCTGCCATTGATTCGCTCGTTTCATTTTTATATAGATCACAACCCAAAATAGGGTGACCCATCTCTTTACTGTGTATTCTAAGTTGATGAGTACGCCCTGTCATAGGCATATACTGCACTAAACTTCGTTTTGGTTGGTCAATACGCTTTAGTACTTTGTAGTCACTTACTGCGGTTTTGCCTGTAATCTCACAAATTTTAACTAAAGGGAAAAGTAACGTGTCTTTCGCTATCGGTGCGATAACCTGCCCTTCATCTTTCACAACCCACCCTTGTAACATCGCTATATAGTGTTTTGTAATCGCCCGGTTCTGAAATTGCTTATTAAGCTGTTTTGATGATTCAGCATTGAGCCCCACGACCATAATACCAGATGTGCCATAATCTAATCGATGCGGTAATTTGGCTTCAGGGAAAGGCGGACTAACTCCTGCTTGCCCATTTACTAATCGATAATGTACCGAGTCCCAATTAAGTGGGTTTCTACCCGACAAGCTCAATAAACCACTGGGTTTGTTGATTAATAAAATATCTTCATCCTGATAGAGTATGTCTAAAAAGCCGGTGCATATTGGGGCGACAAAATCATCAACTATGCTGGGAGTTATTACGTGCTGTTCAGGCATTTATATTCCTGCTAATACCAATTTTATTAAAAACATATTTATGTCAGTTTTGCTAAAAGCCATTAAAAAGCCTGCATAACTAAGTTAATGCAGGCTTTTTCTTTCAAAGTGTTTAATTACGCTAACAGTTAATTTTCGGTAACTGCCCTGCGACCACTAAACGCATGCATTAATGTCATGCCATCGAGTAAGTCAAGCTCACCACCGACAGGTATACCATGAGCAATACGCGAAGCCTCTACTTTATAACGATGACAAAGCTGCGCAATATAATGCGCAGTGGTTTCACCTTCGACCGTTGGATTGGTGGCTAAAATCACTTCGTTAATACCGCCTTGCTGTAGCTTTTTCTCAAGGGTATCTAAGCCTATTTCGTTAGGACCAATACCATCAATAGGTGATAAATGCCCCATCAAAACAAAGTATAAACCTTGATACTGCCCTGTTTGTTCAATAGCCAAGACATCAGTAGGCGATTCAACAACACATAAAACACCACTGTCTTGGCGCTTTATGCTTAAACAAATATCACAGTGTGGCTGCTCTGCAAATGTACGACACGATTGACAATGACCAATTGCAGTCATCGCTTTTGTTAATGCATTACCCAGCTGGCTCCCACCTTTACGGTCGCGCTCAAGTAAATGAAATGCAATACGTTGCGCTGATTTTGGACCAATGCCCGGTAAGCAGCGTAATGCTTCTATTAACTGACTTAAACTCTCTGAAAGTTGCATATTTTAACTTAAAACGGCATTTTCATGCCTGGTGGTAATTGCATACCGCCAGTAACTTTGCCCATACGCTCTTGTGTTTCATCAGCTACGCGGCGTACTGCGTCATTACATGCTGCTGCAAGTAAGTCTTCAATCATGTCTTTATCATCTTCCATTAAACTTTCATCAAGCTCAACGCGGCGAACATTATGATTACCAAGCATCGTTACTTTAACAAGACCTGCACCTGCTTCACCAACAACTTCCATCGTTGCGATTTCGTCTTGGGCTTTTTGCATGCGCTCTTGCATTTGTTGCGCTTGCTTCATCATGTTACCCATTCCACCTTTAAACATAACTCTCTCTCTTTATATAATCTTTAATTGGCATGAAGATAAGGGCTATTGCAAAAAATTACAATGCCTGAATACTGTTTTCGTCGATTATTGCAGAAAATACCTGCTGTAATTGCACGATATTCTCGTCGCTGTTGATCACATCAATCGCCTGCTGGTGACGCCCCGCATCTATTTTTTGCTGGATTAAGTAAGGGGAATCAATCACCCCGACTTCAAAGTTAATGCTTAATTCAACATTATGCTCATAAATACTGGCCAGTGCTGCCGTTAATTTTTGTCTCAGCATAGGTGTATCAAGGTGTTTTTGCGATGCGTCAACTTCTAAATGTAATTGTTGCTGCTGTTTTGAATAAATTGAGTGCAGTGCAAATTGGCGCATCCGCCCGCCAAGCCCCATTCGCTTAATTAAATAAGCCCATTCATCTTGTTGATGCGCAAAACGGATATCGCTGATCGGGCTTTGAAAATCATCGGGCACTTGAATGTTTATTTCTGGCTCAGGTGCAGCCACCACTTTTTGTGGATTAATTTGCTCTAGTAACTCTGGCGCTAAATTTTCAGTAATTGTTTGATGTTTTTCTTTAAAGTCAGGTTTTATAATTTTATTTGGTGCAATGTTTGCCGTGTAGCCGTTAGCCTCAGCTTGGCTAGTTGTCCCCGCTATTTGGGGTTGGGACTTTTTTACCGGTGTACTGCGCTCAACCGCCGGTATCGTCGTCGTTACCGGCTCTGCTGATACTTTGCCACCAGAAAGCGTGCCTGCACCCGAAATATTTCTATCACGTAAAATACGTGCGATTGCAGACTGCGCTTGTGCTTCTTTTTGACTAATATCTGTGGTAGCGGAATAGTCAGAAAGTGAATTATTACTTGGTACAACCGCCGCGTTTCCAATTGGTTCAATGCTATGCTGATGGTCACTAATATTTTGTTTTTGAGCATGGTTAGTATCGCCATCAAAGCCTTGATCCACAGCGTTACTCATCACATCATCATATTGTGATGCTAATTGTTGCTCAAGCTCAGTTTCTGGATCAGCTGCAGCTACATGAGCAGGTGCTATATCAACTGGCGCAGTTGGCTCTTGCTCCATCGCCACTGTGTTGTGGGGAACTGCGACCGGTTTTTTCTCTGATGCGGTGGCCGCTGATGTAGTAGCTGATGTTCCCGCTGGCAATCTAACTTGATCGTCATTACGCTCTGATGGTGCTTGCTTGTTTTTATTTAGAATGTCTCTGAGCGAGCCTGCTCGAGAACGTTTTTCATCCGCTGATGATCCAGCCGATACTGTGTTGGCAACTATTTGGTTATCAATTGGTTGAAATGCTAATAAACGCAGCATAATCATCTCAAAGCCTAAACGCGGCTCTGGCGCCCATTGGAGATCTTTTTTACCATTGAGCAGTAATTGATAATAAATTTGAATTTGCTGTGAGTCACAACTCAACGCTACTTCGCTAATAAATTCACGATTATATTCATCTAATTTTGCAGCGTCTGGGACTAATTGTGTCAATTGCGCTAGATGCGTCAGACCAATTAAGTCATCTAAAAGGGCTATATAATTTGGGTTTTGAGTGGCAATCTGCTCTATTTGCGCCATCAATGCAGCGCCATCTTGCGCCAATAATGCCACTAGCAAGTGCTGGCTATAATGGTTGTCCATCAACCCTAACATTGCTTGTACCGCTTGATGCTTAATATCACCATTGGTTTGGGCAATGGCTTGATCAGTTAAACTCAATGCATCACGCATACTGCCATCAGCAGCTTTAGCGATAATTTGCAGTGCTTGGGTTTCAAAACTTAACTGTTCTTCGCCTAATACATATTCAAGTTGCTGGAGTATTTCGGGTTGCGATAACGCATTAAGATTAAACTGCAAACAGCGAGATAAAATGGTAACCGGTAGTTTTTGTGGATCGGTAGTCGCCAATAAAAACTTAACGTGTTCAGGTGGCTCTTCCAAGGTTTTTAATAATGCATTAAAACTGTGCTTTGAGAGCATGTGTACTTCATCGATCAGGTACACTTTGTAACGGCCACGCGTTGGCGCATATTGTACATTATCGAGAATTTCTCGAGTATCTTCCACTTTGGTCCGAGATGCCGCATCTATTTCAAGTAAATCAATATAACGACCCGTTTCAATATCGACACAACTACTACACTTTCCACAAGGCTCAGCCGAAATGCCTTCATCACAATTTAAGCTTTTTGCAAAAATACGTGCGATGGTGGTTTTACCCACCCCGCGTGTCCCAGTGAACAAATAAGCGTGATGCAGTCTATTTTGCGTCAAAGCATTTACCAATGCTTGTTTCACATGGGACTGACCGACCAATTCATGAAAGGTCTGTGGACGCCATTTTCTCGCTAGGACTTGATAACTCATTAATTACTCGCCTTCGAATTCAACCAATTTTAGGATTTTAATGCCCATTTTTGCAATACGTTGCTCGCCACCTAGTTCAGGTAAAGAGACTACAAATGCCGCATCTGTGGCATGGCCACCAAGCTTGTGAACTAACTTAGCCGTTGCTTCAATCGTACCACCAGTCGCTAATAAGTCATCCACTAATAATACTTTGTCGCCAGGGACAATAGCATCCGTATGTAGCTCTAATACATCTTCACCATACTCTAGTTGATAATCTTGCGAGATCACTTCGCGCGGTAGTTTACCTGGTTTACGAACTGGAATGAAAGGGATACCTAGTGCATATGAAAGTGGCGCACCAAAAATAAAGCCACGTGATTCAGTACCAATGATCTTTGTGAAACCTTGATCTTTATAAGCAGTTATAAATGCATTAATCGTCGCTTGAAACGCGGCAGGGTCAGCCATCAACGTAGTTACATCACGGAACATAATGCCCGCTTTTGGGTAATCTGCAATGGTGGTAATGCTGTCTTTAATAATAGATGGAGTTGTCATAATTTTAGCTGTCATACATGTAATATTACAAAGCAGGTAATTATATACCCAAGCCACCCCAAGAAGCGAGTTTCAGTAGGAATAAAACGTGATTTATACAAACCACAGGAGGCAATTTAGAATATCTGTTAATGTACGAGGCGTGTGGTATAAGTAAAGTGTTGGTAAGGAGTTAAAAAGATAAGACTGCACAAAATACAGCCTTAGTATAATTTACTAGGGTAAATTAAGACACGGTTGTGATCCAACCTAATATTGCATTTAAACACCCAACTACTGCAAATATAGCTAAAAACGCAATAAAATACATAGCGTTAAATGGGTCTTTAAAATCTTTATCATCTGACATGGGGACTACCTTTATTAAGCGCGACAAATAAAGCGCATATGATAGTCGATGTAAAAAAATCAATAAAGCGTTTAACCTTGATTTTTTGTCACGATCACACCACGTTCAACCATCGCGGTTAATGTCTGGGTAGCCCCTTGCAATAATTGCTCTTCTGTAAATTGCGGTGCGTGCTGAGCGACTTGCTCAATAACCGTAGCTAAATAAATTCCTGATCTTGACTCTATTATAGATAAGAGTAATGCTGTCATTGCATTGGTAGCTATAAACTGCACTTCATCTTCAGTATCACGATATACAACAAAGTAATGCGGCTGTTGCGATGGTTCTGAAGGTTGAAATTCGCTAGTAATGTGTTGCACTGGGTATTGATAACTTAAATTTCGGGCACAGCTACTAAGGTAAAGCGGTGTGTTATTTAGCTGTGTGGTGATAATTCTTTCCATAATGTCTAGCTGTGTAATCGATACATCAAGTTCTATCCATTCATAATGCGCAAGTTCAAGCATAAAAGCGGGATCACTTTCTAGCATTTTATAGTCGCTACTTAAATAATGAATAAACTCTCCCGCAATATCCAAAAAATAAGGGGATTGGCAATCGTGCTCAGCAAAAAAACAGCGAACTAACTGTAACCAGTCATCATCACTGTAGAGTGTTTTCAGAACCGGGAAACCAGACGAAATAAAGCCATTTATATTATTAAAAAATAAGTCGCGATAGATAGCCATTCGGCGATCTTCAATACCGTTAGGCTTTGGGTGCAATTGTGGTTCACGAATATGCGCCATAAACGCGTGTTGCGTGTCAATAAAGTTCATATCAGGCACGTTCTTTACTCTGAGGTATAGCGTTCTTCGCTTGTAGACAATGAATTATATCCAGTTCTTTAACTAGATCGGGAATAGCAGGAATATTAAAGTCACGCTCTAATAAGGTAGGAAATACCCCGTGATATTTATAAGCGCTATCGAGTAGTTGCCATACAGGGTCTATTACATCTGCGCCGTGAGTATCAATAATTAAATCATCGGCTTCATTGTAATGCCCAGCAACATGGCCATAAGCAATACGCTCTGACGGTAAGTTTGCTAAGAAATGGTCGCCGTCATAGCCATGATTTATTGAATTTACATAAATGTTATTTACATCGAGTAATAATTTACAATCAGCTTGTTGTAATATCTCAGTGGTAAATGCAAGCTCGCTCATTTGTTGGCCCGGAGCCGCATAATAGGACACATTTTCAATAGCAATTTGCTGCTCTAAAATATCCTGTACTTGCTTAATACGCGGTACAACATGTTTAATTGCTTCTTCAGTGAATGGGATGGGCATTAGATCATACATATGACCAGTACCAGAGCAATAACTAAGATGTTCACTAAAGCGCTTTATGTTATGTGTTTCAAAAAATACTTTTAACGATTTAATAAACGCAATATCTAACGGTTCAGGCGAGCCAATCGATAACGATAAACCATGACAGACAAAGTTATTTGTATCAGTAAGTGATTTAAATTGCTTGGCAAATCGCCCTCCGAGTTTTAGCCAATTTTCCGGAGCCACTTCCATAAAATCAATTTGCTTTGGTACCTGAATGAGTAATTCATCCAACATTTCTCGGCGTAAACCAAGCCCCACCATACCAAATTCATCTTTATTAGATATTCCCATAGATACTCCTTAATTTAAAAAGGCCCGCAAAGGCCTTTTTAATAGAATTAACTTAATGCTATCACAAAGTGATTAGTGGCTACCGCCACATTTACCTTCACCACATTTTCCTTCTTTTTTCGCTTTTGTGTCTTTAGCATCGCCGCCACATTTACCTTCGCCGCATTTGCCTTCTTTTTTCGCTTTTGCGTCTTTAGCATCGCCGCCACATTTACCTTCGCCGCATTTGCCTTCTTTTTTCGCTTTTGCGTCTTTAGCGTCGCCGCCACATTTACCTTCGCCGCATTTGCCTTCTTTTTTCGCTTTTGCGTCTTTAGCATCACCGCCACATTTACCTTCGCCGCACTTGCCTTCTTTTTTCGCTTTGTCATCTTTAGTTTTAGCATCGCCACCGCATTTACCTTCGCCACATTTACCCTCTGTAGCATCAACTTGGTAGCCTGTTACCATTTGCTGAAATTCAAATGGGTTTGCATGAACATCAGCAGAAATAAAACTTGTGCTGCCTACAACTACCGCGCCTAATGTTAACGCAATTGAATTCTTTTTAATTGTATTCATTTTATGACTCTCTCTAAAACATAAAGGTTATACTAAGTAGACCTTGCTAAAAAAATAATATTTCATTCAATCACAACTTTTTATTAATTTTTTACCAGAGCCCTACAAAATACGCACAACAGAAGATAACTATGAGAGTAAAATAAGGATTTATCAAGGTTATATTTATATCCAAGCCACCAGAGAGTTTAAGATCAAGGCGATTTATACTGCGTTATTGATTTTAACAATAGAGCCAACTATTACTTACAACCAATGCCTTACTGAAATCGCTTTTTACTCCAACTGAAACTGCATCTTGAGGTGGCTTGGGTATACAGGTAAACTACGCCTCCTTTTCAGTTGTATAAAGTTCCCCTATCATGAAATTAGTTTTAGCGCCTATGGAAGGGGTTGTCGATTTTAAAATGCGTCAACTGCTCACCGAAATTGGTGGCTTTGATCTATGCGTAACTGAATTTGTGCGCGTTATTGATGCCTGCCTTCCAGATAAAGTATTTCATCGCTATTGCCCTGAGCTTCATAATAATGGCTTAACTCGCTCAGGAACACCCGTGCGTATTCAATTACTTGGGCAAGTTGCGCACGCATTAGCTGCAAACGCAGTAAGAGCGATAGAACTTGGTTCACATGGTGTTGATCTAAACTTCGGTTGCCCTGCTAAAACGGTTAATAAGAGTAAAGGCGGCGCTGTACTGTTAAAAGATCCAGAGCATATGTATGAAATCATCAAAGCTGTACGAGATGCTGTGCCAAGCGAGCATCAAGTAACAGCTAAAATCAGATTAGGCTTTGATGATGATAGTAACAGTCAAGAAATTGTTGATGCTGTTGTCAGCGCTGGCGCTAGTAGCATTGCCATTCATGCCCGCACAAAACGTGATGGCTATAACCCACCCGCTTATTGGGAAAAAATTCCTCCATTAATCAAAGGTAAAGATATTGCTGTTGTAGCAAATGGTGAGATTTGGCAAGTAGAGGATGCCATACTATGCCAAAAGCGAAGTGGTTGTGCCGATTTAATGTTGGGTCGTGGTGCACTTTCGCATCCTGATTTAGCACGCAAAATTAAAGCTCATTTTAATGGCGAGCAATATGTCAGTCTTCAATGGGAACATGTGCTGTATCATCTAATTCATTCTGCTATACACCATGACCCAGCTAAAGATGAAAAGTATTTTGCTTCTCGTACTAAGCAGTGGTTGGGCTATTTAAAACGTCAATATAGCCAAGCTGATATTTTATTCGATGAGATCAGGCGTCTTAAAACAAAAGAAGACGTTGCCGATGTTTTGAAAAAATACGCTATTGCACCTTAATTTGACGCACATCATAGTGCGCTTTTTTTTATTGATGAATACTACAGCATTGCTCAATGGGGAAACTAATAATGATCAATGCTCAAAACCACCTGCTAATACTAAATGGCGAATTAAAGAAAGTAAGAACGTCTTTACTCTCAGCACTGTCGAACTCAAGTAACCTATTACACCATTCGCTCGTTGAAACATTAAAACAAAATAATCCAGAGCACTGGCTAGAATTAACTGATAGGCAGCTTGGGAATGAATATAGATCGCTTATTATTCGTCTAGAACAGCTAGAAGCCGCAGTCTGCCAAGTGGATATTGGGCAATATGGTTATTGCTGTGACTGTGAAGAAAAAATTGACTCGCAACGTTTAAATGCAGATCCAACAATTCAACGTTGTGCCAGCTGCGAGTCTAAGATAAAAAGTAATTAGTTCACGTTTACTTTTTATCTAAAAGAAATGAAAAGCTAAAGCTCGATCCAGGATAAAAAACAATGTCCTCAACCAAGTATTGAGCTTGCTGCGGTGTTAAGCTTAAGTGCTTAAGCAAGTTAACTTTGGCTTGTTGTGGTGTCCAAGCATGGTAGTGAATACCAACGTCGGTCTCCATCATCGCCAACCAAAATACTTGATCTGGTGCTGTTAGCTCTGATTTTTTACTTAACACAGCTTTAGTAAGGTCTTGATAATTTTGTGCCCAGTCAAAACCTATGCTCTCAATCGCGGTTGGTTTGAGCCACTGCTCTAATACTGAATACTGATGATCTAGCGCCAACGTCAATCCAAAACTTTCCCTTTGTCTTACTTTTAATTCAGACTGTACCGCTACCAACCAATTTAATGGAGGCTTAGTCATACCAGAAAAATAATTTAATTTACTTTGATACCATGGCCCCCCATTCGCTAAGCCATGTAAACCTGCGCTTCCTCTAGGTATATAAGCTAATAAGTACTCATTAAAACCTTGTAATGCTAATTGTACATTTGAAGGTAAGCTGGGCCGATTTAAACTTACACTCACCTGCTGTTTTAACATACCCAATTCGATTGAATTTAGCTTTAGATTGCTTTCTTTGGCAAGTATCAACTGCTGTTGATTAAAATTAATCCAGCTTGCTATCTGCTGTGATATATCGAGCGTCTGATTATAGTTAAGCATATTTTCAAGCACAGGAATATGTGCTGGCCAGGGAAAATAGCGCTCAGGAAAACGCTCAGCAATAATTAAATAATCCAACAGCCTTTGCTCTGTTGGCTCTAAATCAAACGTATTAATTCCTTGATAAATTAAATGCCGTTTTTCTAAATAAGCGTTTGTGAATGGCCATTGCTCCTCACTCACTTGCTTAATTGATCCGTTAGTTTTTAGTAATTGGTTTAATGTTTGCAGGGTCAGTAAAGCATGATCTTTTGTTTGATACTGCGTGTGACTTTCACCACATCCACTTAATAAAAAACCGAGAAAGCACACCGTTAGTAAATGTTTTATCATGAGTATAATCCAATAAAAAAAGCCCCTATGGGGCTTTTTATAAATTGCTACAGCAAATTAAAGTTAAATCTTAACACCGTTGCGAGCGGCTTTATCTTTAATATAAGTTGACCAACCTTTTGCAAACTTACGTGTGCGAGGATCATCCATTGCTTTAACAATAGCAGCATAAGCTTGCTTATACTTTTCTTGATAGTAATAAGCTTCTGCTAAATCTGTATATATAGTTCCTTTCTTATCAGAACCTAATTCCAGAGCTTTGTTCAAACGAACAACGGCTGCACTATAGTTTTGCGACTGAAGCAATAATGAACCTGCTTTGCGGTAAAACTCAGCATCGTCATCAAATTTTGCCGCTTCTTCATAGTACTTAGCTGCTTTCTCTATTTCTTGAGAGCGATGGTAATTACTTGCCACTGCAGAGATATTTTGTTTTGTACGTTTAACTTTCTTCTCATTGATCGCATCTTCTAAAACTTTAGCAGCTTTAAAAGGTATTGCATTCAAAGAGTAGAAGTTAGACAAAACTTTATAATCAACTTCAGTTTCAAAATAGCCATTCTTAAATGCGACTTCCATCGTCGAAAGACCAGTTTTATAGTCTTCCGTTTGGAGGTAGTATTTACCTAGGCTTACCCATGCTTTTTTATCATCAGGCCAGATACGAACAATTTCTTCACCAACTTTAACCATATTTTTATAGTCTTTAAGTTCAAAGTAAGAACCTAATTTTAATTGGTAAGGGCCTTTATTTGGCTCTTTTTGAAGTTTAATTGCTTTATCTGCCGGCTCAAAAACGTCGCGAAACTTTTCTAGCTGATAATTAGCTTGAGCGATGCGTGTGTAAACAGTTGCATCTTCTTGACCAGTAAAGTCCATCCACGCAACATACGCTTTTTTCGCTTTTTCATACTGCTCTGTGCCAGCTAACATATCACCTAATGTTTTTAAACTTTGCTCATGATCAGCAAAGTTTAAAATATCAGGCGCAACAGCTAGTTCTAGGTATTTAATCGCAACTTTATACTGCTCTTTTTGACCATACATACTACCTAAGTAGCGGTTAACTGTCGCTTTATCAAAGTCATCTGATGGCTCAAGCTCTTTAAGCATAGCAATTGCTTCATCAAGCTTTTCTTCATTATAAAGATCAAATGCTTTGATTACTTTCTTACCAACACGCTCTCCCATCACTCTAGTTTTTGCTTTTTTACGCTCTTCTATCTTTGCGTAATCAGGCGCCGCTAAAGCAGGTGCAGTAAATACTGCACCTGAGAAAGACATAAGTACCGCAAGTGCTGTTACTTTAGATAAATTTCTCATACTTGCCTCCTTAATTGCCTTGGTTAAGTTTAAAGTCTAGCTGAACTTGTAAACCAACTTGTTTTTGTGGTTTTCCGTCAATAATCTTAGGACGGTACTTCCACTTACCAAGCGCACGTTTAGCTTCTCTATCAAAGATACGTTTAGGGTCTGCGTCGATAACATCGATGTCAGTCACTCCACCTAGCTCATCAATTGAGAATGAAAGTTGTACCCAACCTTCTTTACCATCACGTGCTGCTTGTGTTGGATATTTAGGTTCAATTCGAACGATAGGTGTCGCATCACCGTCACGTCCAAATGCACCTGGACCACTTAAACCACCTGCCGAACTTCCCACATCGATGCTGCCCATATTAAATGACATAGCACCCGGATTTGGGTTGTTGTTTTCCGGCTGTGGCGGCTGCGGTTTAGGCGGCTGCTTTGGCGGTGGTGGAGGCGGAGGCGGTACACGCTTCCTCTCTTGCACCTTAGATTCAGGCGGATTCGTCATAATTTCGACTATGATCTGCTCTTTTTGTTCCGTATTACGGTCAGCCCCACCAGAGATGAGGAAAGCCATGAAGTAGAACAAGCCGAAAGTAACTGCCCCACCTGCAATCAGTGAAAACAGAAAACGAATCATTACTGATCTCCAGCTATTGAAATTCTCAGGTTATCGCCCGTCGCTTTAATCTGGTCCATAACTTTAACCACTACGCCATGTTTTGCATCTTTGTCAGCTTGCAAAATTACAACTTCAGTAGGTTGTTCTGCTAATAAACTTTCAATTTTTGCTGAAACACGTTCAACATCAACTTGCTGTTTATCAATCCAGATTTCGCCGTTGTCACGAATAGCAATAAAAATGTTAGCATTTTTTTGCTTCGTAGCTTGGGCCGCTTTTGGTTTATTGACCTCGATACCAGCCTCTTTAACGAACGATGTAGTTACGATAAAGAAAATAAGCATGATAAATACGATGTCAAGCATCGGTGTCATATCGACCGTTGCATCTTCTTCTTCACGAAAACGTTGTTTACGTGCCATATTTAATTCTCTCTCTAGTGATGAGGCATACTATCAATAAGTTTGGCTTTCACCATTTTAGCTTTTGTCTCAAGACGTGAGCTAAAAAATACTCCAGATAGTGCCGCAACCATTCCAGCCATTGTTGGGATTGTTGCCATTGAAATACCTGATGCCATTAAACGTGCATTACCCGTACCTTGGCTTGCCATGGTTTCAAAAACCGCGATCATGCCTGTTACTGTACCAAGTAAGCCAATTAAAGGACAAACAGCTACCAATGTTTTAATCAACAACATACGCTGATCTAATTTTTCAGACGCTTCAGAAATCCATGCTTCACGGATTCTGTGTGCGTACCAAGACGTAGTGTCTTGGCGGGCATCCCACTTAGCTATAATTCCCTTCGATAAACGAGGAAACTCTGCAAGTAAGAACCAATAGCGCTCAATCATTAAAACCCACATAAGAAAGAGTGCTATCGCGACCACGTATAAAACCTGGCCGCCTGTGCCAACAAAATCCCTGATAGATTCCCAGATTTCCATCAGGACTAGCATTAGGCTTTCTCCTTCTCCGCGTGAGTAGCGATGATACCTGCGCTTTGCTCATCAAGGATGTGTAATACCGACTTACTACGACCCGCAACAACAGCGTGAAGAAGAATAAGTGGTAGTGCAGCAATTAGACCTAGCGCAGTAGTTACAAGTGCTAGAGAGATGTTACCTGCCATGATCTTCGGATCACCTGTACCGAACAATGTGATTGTTTGGAACGTTAAGATCATACCGATTACCGTACCTAGTAGACCAAGTAGTGGCGCGATTGCAGCAAGGATTTTGATAATGTTGATACCAGCTTCAATGCGTGGCGTTTCACGAAGAATCGCTTCATCAAGCTTAAGCTCAAGGTTTTCAACGTCTTGATTCTTATTATCATGGTACACTTTAAGAATACGACCCAATGGGTTATTTGTATTCGGTGTAGCAAGATTTTTAAGCTGGCTGTTGATTTTGCTTTTTGTAAGCGTTAGGTCAACAAAACGAGCTAGGAAGATTAATAAACCTAAGCCTAACAACGCAGTGATGATGTAACCAACAACGTCACCTTGATGATAGTACTCTTCAAGTGTCGCTTTTTGTGTATTGATACGTAAGATCGCACCACGAGTTGGATCCACATAAACACCAGCAAAGTTATCAGATGAAGTATTTGCTAAATCATCAATACCTGCAAGGATAAAACCGTCTGGTTGCTTACCTAGTGGCTGAATCGATTTAGTTTCAGGTGAATAGATTAAGTATCCATCATCTGTTACTAAGTTGAAGTTACCAATACGCGTTACTTTCTTGATAGATGCATTACCGTCAAGACCTGCAACTTCAGTTTCAAATGTTGAAACCTTCGCTGACTCAGTCATTTCAGTTTGTAAAGAAATCCAAAGCTCTTCAAGTTCACGAACTGTTGGTAATTCTTTAGCAGCAGCTAATGAACGTAAGATTTCAGCACGACCTGGCTTTTCAGCAGATACAAGTGATGCTTCGATTGAACCGATTGCATCTTGTGCTGCACGACGTACAACACCAAACATCTCACCTAAAGTACCTTGTGCGCTTTGAAGAGCAGCCTCTTTTTCAGCTAAGGTATTTTCGTTTTGTGCATATTCTTTAGTTAAACGAGTTCCACGCGACTTTTCAGACGCTAATTGGCTCTTCGCTTTATTAAGTAACGCTTGCTTGTCAGCACGAGCAGAAAGAAACTCTTGCTCACGTTGCTTATTGATTTTGCCTTCAGAGATACGCTCTTGTTTTACTTGCTCAAGAATTTTATCTAGAGCAGCAGAACTTGCATGTGCATTAAGCGCGGTACCTGCAGAAACAGACAGTACTGCTGCAACAGCAAAACCTTTAAATAGTTTCTTCATTATTGATTACTCCGCGCCAAAGATTGGTAGTTTAACAAGTTCTAATGTCGCTTGCTTACGCGCCATACGGATAACTTCTTTAACAGGTTTTAGGTATTCTTCACCTAATTCTTTCCACTGTTTAGTGTTGTTATCCCAAACCCACGCGTGCTTAAGGTCAAACGATTGTGCAACATAAGTGATACGACCTAATTGGCCGAAATCAACATTTATGCTTTTGCCATCAACTTCTAAAGTACCTTGTGAAGCAGCAACTAAAGAGCTGTATGCAGCTTCAATAGTGTAGGCTTCTAATACTTGACGGAATTTCTCTGATGTAGTTACAGAAGAAGAAACCATTGTTTCACGTAATCTTTCAACGCGCGCTAAACGATTGTCACTGTTAAACGGAACGTCCGCTTTGATGAATTGCTCGAGCGTATCGATCATGCGATACATCAAAGGCACAACGTTTTGTTTTGTGTTGTCGATAGTAGCGATTTGACGGTCAAACGATTCAATTTGTGCATTTTGGTCAGCGACCAAACGTGCAACGTGATCGTTGTATACTTTCAAAAGCTCAGTTTCATCAACAATGCTACGGTACTCAGCGATAAGCTCTTGAGTTTGACCGTATACGTTGTCAATTTTAGTTTGAGACTTAACCGCAGCCGTTTGAATTTTTAGACCTGCGTTTTGCACGTCCTTCAAAGGATCTGCAATCACATTGCTGCTTGCGAATGCAAATGCGCCAACCAACGCAGTTGCTACAAGACTCTTTCTGATTTTAACAGACATAGTTCCCAACCAATTAAGTAATGTTACTTTTATAATTTAATTATCCTCCGAAGAAGACAACCCTGATATCTTTTAATAGATATCAACCCTCCAATAATGCTAAATGCAATGCACGCTGTCAACTTGATGTTTGGAATTAACTAGAAATAAATCTTCAGAAGCAACATAAACTAAAATACAAAAAACAAAGGATTAACATAAATGCAACAGGTGGATTTTTCGAAGGTCTATAAAAGCCGCTAACTAACGACGGTTTTTTTTTAAATAAATTAAAGACGCACATAAATGTAACATTTCATGTCAAAGCGAGGTTTAAAAAAAATATTTCAGGAAACTTTAATATAAGCTTAATCATTCAGTAAAAAAGCGTTTTTATGCACGGGTTGAAACAAAAATGAAAGGAATTAGCTGTAAAATGTATTAAATTACACAGGGTGTACTTAACTTCTTACAGCTAAATTTTAAAAAGAGTCTTCTTTTACAAGTTTCGCCAGTGAAATGACTGAGTCAACACCTAGCTTTTCGAATATCTTCGTTTTATAGGTGCTGACTGTTTTATTACTTATAAACAATTTTTCACCTATATCCTTATTAGATAGCCCTTCTATAAGATATCGCATGACAGTAAGTTCACGCTCAGTAAGTATTTCATCTAGATCTTTATCGTTACTAACCAAATCACCTTGCGGGAAAAAAGTAAAACCACGTAAAATTAATTCAACTGCAGAAGTGATATCTTCTAAGCTCTCAGCCTTATTGATAAACCCTTGAGCTCCCAACTTTGCGGCGGTACGAATTATATGCTTATCTTGTTTAGCGGATAAAAAAAGAACATGCCCTTTATACCCATCTAAAAGCGCGCGTTTATATAAGCTAAAACCGTCAGAATCTTCCAATTCAATATCTAAAATAATAAGCGTGATATTATTTTTCTTTAGAGCATCCAATGCCGCTTTTTGACTAGCGACTGTATATATATCACCAACTAATGCAGATGTACCTAAGGTGGTTTTTATCGCTGCACATACCATTGGGTGATCATCAACGATCAGTACGTTATTTCTAATATTCATTAATTAGCAAACCCTTTACTTACTTTGTAATGCTTAAACTTAGTGTAAACCAAGATAGCTAATTGTTCCTGCTTCTTGCCAAGCATTTTGATGTGGCAATCGTCGCAATCAGTGAATGAACTTTATAATGAATATAAAATTTACTATGTGTTCTTCATTCAGAAAATATAATTTATGTTATAGATGTTAATTCTAAAGTATAAGGATAACGAATATAAACAAACTGATACAGGATAAAAACAAGGATGAATATAAAATTCAGTAATTGGGATGCGGAATGATTTAATAAATAATGTTTTAGTATTGCTAAAAAATGTAATTTTATAAAAATTTGAGGAGGATTATGGTGAAACAGGGCTCTGTTTCACCACGATGAACTTAGGTTCACATAATAAAATTATGCTAGTTCTACGTTCTCAGCTTCAGGGCCTTTTTGGCCTTGCTTGATGCCGAAAGACACTTGCTGGCCTTCGCTTAGAGTGCGAAAACCTGAACCAGTGATAGCGCTGAAATGTACGAATACGTCAGGGCCATTCTCTTGTTCAATAAAACCAAAGCCTTTAGCTTCGTTGAAAAACTTTACTTTACCAGTAACCGACATACTAAATTTTCCTGTAAGTCAATAATTAAAATTCAGCCATATTATTATGGCAATATCCTCCCTGAGTCAATGCCCAAAAATCTGGAGGTATAGTACAGGAACAAGTAATAACCTAACCGGTAACCTTAAACGCAGCACAATATCCGTAAATTCAATACGCAAAAACTCAAAGCAATATAAGATTAGCACAATAAAAACGTTTTTGCTCTATTAATTAGTAAATATTTTGTCTGCCAATTCGCAATGCACGAAACACTATCTAACTGATTAATTTTAAAACTAAAAACGTACTTTAACTATAGGCTAAACCGCGATTTATTTAACTTGCCACTCAATAACTGATTCAGCTTTTATTGGTACTACGTGATCACCACCAAGCGGGTAACTTGCTGGTACTGTCCATGGCTGTTTTATTAAAGTAACGGTGTCTGTGTTACGTGCTAAACCATAGAAATCTGGACCATAATGACTTGCAAACCCTTCAAGTTTATCTAAAGCCCCAGCATCCTCAAAAGCTTCTGCATAAAGCTCTAATGCAGCATGAGCTGTGTACGCACCCGCACATCCGCATGCAGCTTCTTTTTTGTCTTTGTAATGCGGTGCAGAGTCTGTACCCAAGAAAAACTTTTTACTTCCGCTAGTCGCAGCGTCTATTAGTGCATGCTGGTGCGTGTTTCGCTTTAAAATAGGTAAGCAGTAGTAATGAGGGCGGATCCCACCGGCAAGCATATGATTCCGATTATAAAGCAAATGATGTGCTGTAATCGTCGCTGCAACATTTTCTGATGCATTATTAACAAAATCAACAGCATCTTTAGTCGTAATATGCTCAAGAACAATTTTAAGCTCAGGGAAGTCTTTAACAACATCAACCATAATAGTATCTAAAAATACTTTTTCACGATCAAAAATATCGATTGAAGAATCAGTAACCTCACCATGGATCAATAATAACATCCCCACTTCTTGCATGGCTTCCAGCACCGGATAAATGTTTTTCATGGATGTAACACCAGAATCAGAATTCGTCGTTGCACCAGCAGGGTATACTTTTGCAGCGACTATTTTACCAGTTGCATGCGCTTTTTTTATTTCATCTGGTGAGGTTTTATCTGTTAAATAAAGCACCATCAATGGTTCAAAGCTGCCTTGTGGGCCTGCAGCCATAATACGTGCTCGATATGATAAAGCTGTTTCAGTACAAATTGCGGGTGGTACTAAGTTAGGCATTATTATAGCGCGGCCCATATATCGACTAATATCACGAACGGTATCTTTAAGTTGATCACCATCTCGTAAATGAACATGCCAATCATCTGGACGAGTTATAGTTAATGTTGACTGAGTATTGGGGGCTTTATTTGTCATTACTTATTTCCACGGCTGAATTTAGTTGATCATATGCATATGATTCATCTGAGTAAAGATTTTATTGCCCTTTTTTACTCGGGCGTGTTGACCTTTCGTGATTAATCTTGCGGCAGTCTATTTGGTATCTAGGCAAGGCAGCGCCTATGGTGTGTGGTTGTTCCCCATAAATAGGCGATAACGCAGTATAAATGCCAAACATGCGCTGCCCAAAGGGTTCTTCCTAGGGCCTTATAAGGACTCCCCCACAAATGTGAAAGCATTGCATCTTCAATACCTTGGCTGTTCGTTTGTATTTACACACTCACGTTGTTTTTTTCATATATACTTTGTTTATAAGTTAATATTCCGTTAACGTATATTTATATGAACTATAAGAATTAGAAAAACCACACGTGCCTTATGCAAAATAAAATAGATTTATCTTCTGCTCTTGAAGTAAAAACAGAACAACTGAGCATTATTAATCAGTTTTCATCAAGCTTATTACAATTAGATAGACTCGATGAACTGTTTGAATATGCCACGACAGAAGTCGTTAAACGCTTAGGTTTTGTCGATTGTGTGATATATATCGCCGATGAAAAAAATGCCACCCTTCATGAAGTCGCATCAATGGGCGTATCTAACTCAGCGAGTGATTACTCCATAGAACGTAGTATCATTAATTTCAATCAAGGGATCACCGGTTATGTTGCATCAACAGGTCGCGCAGTAATTAGTGGCGATGTAAGTACAGATAGCCGTTATATTGCTGATGCCCGCCCTGCCAGATCAGAGCTGTGCGTTCCATTAATTTACAAAGAGAAGATTTTAGGCGTTATTGACTGTGAACACCCAGTACACAATTACTTTACTGATGCTCATTTAGAAATTTTAACCACTGTGGCACATTTACTAAGCGCCAAAATTAATCATGTCAATACTGTAGAAAACCTACAGCAAACAGTCAGCCAGCTAAATACGGCACAAAAGCTTGAAAGTACATTATTGCAAATTGCTAATTTGACTTACCAAGCAAATGATTTAGATACATTTTTAGAGTCACTTCATGGCATATTGACAAACCTATTAAGGGCTGACAACTTCTTAGTTGCACTTTACGATAAGCAAATAGACATTTTGGACATCGTCTATATTGTTGAGCAGGGTGTTCGCTCAAATGCTCATAAAAAAATATCAAAAGAGCAACTTAAAAATACGGCTTCATATTATTTGCTCAATTCAGAACAACCTTTATTACTAAATAAAGAAGAATACCAACAACACATTCAAGCTGGCCATTTTAAAATGGTGGGCAGGCAGTCAGAATCGTGGCTGGGTGTCCCTTTCAAAGTAAGTGATAATATTAGTGGTGTAATTGTTGTACAGAGCTACGATAAAACACATCATTATGATGATCATGATTTAGCACTTTTAACATACGTGAGTCGCCAGATCAGTCTGACAATTGACAGACAGCTCTCACGACAAGCACTCGAATATCGCGCCTTACATGATGAGTTAACGGGGTTGGCAAACCGCTCCTTATTGATTGATCGTATTAAGCATGCCATTTTAAAACTGACTCGTACCCCCAAAGGCACTTACCATGCTTTGCTCTACCTCGATCTTGACCGTTTTAAAAGTATTAACGATTCACTTGGCCATGAAGTTGGTGACCATTTTTTAATCGCCATTTGTAAATCCATTAAAGCAACCATCCGTAACACAGATACCTTTGCACGATTGGGCGGCGATGAATTTTCAATCCTTATGGAAAATATCACCCATAAAAATCAAGTAACTGAAGCACTAAAACGAATAAAAAAAGCCTTAGCTGAACCACTTAACATTGATGGGCATTTACTCCAAGCCTCAACAAGTATTGGTGTTGCTTTTTGCGATAATAAAAACGATAAAGCTTATAAGCTCTTACAGCATGCTGATGCGGCTATGTATGAGGCTAAATCGAATGGCCGCAGCCAGGTTCGCTTCTTTAATAATACCATGCGTAAAAAGCTAAAAAGTCATGCTGATATTGAAAATGATCTACAACACGGTATTGAGCACAATGAATTTGAATTGTATTTTCAACCAATTTTTACCATTGGTGATTGTCATGTAGTTGGTTTTGAAGCTTTAGTTCGCTGGCATCACCCAACAAAAGGCTTTGTGCCACCCAATGATTTTATTCCAATTGCAGAGAATACCGGTCAAATTATTAACCTTGATCTACATCTGCTTGAGCTGGCTGCTAAACAAATTTCAACTTGGCAACAACAGGGAAAGCGCTTTTTACGGATCACTGTCAATGTGTCGTCGAGGCACTTTGCGAGTCTTGATTTCGTCTCACAAATTCATGCAATTTATAATACCTATCAACTGCCTTTAGGTTCTTTGTGTTTAGAAATAACTGAGTCAGGATTAATAGAGAACCTTGAGCTGGCAACCAAAATTATTGAAGGTCTATCACCATTAAAAGTTAAACTGTGCTTAGATGATTTTGGTACAGGCTATTCAGCACTTGGCTATTTACATCAGCTCCCTATCCATGTGCTAAAAATTGATAAAAGCTTTATTGATCACCTCAAAGACACGCCAACTCCACTTGTTGACGCTATTTTATCATTGGCATCATCACTTGAACTTGATGTAGTTGCTGAAGGCATTGAAACCCAACAACAATTAACCACACTACAACAAACAAAATGTAATTACGGGCAAGGTTTTCTAAAAGCCAAACCATTGCCTGCATGCCAAGCTATCCTCTTAATTGATCAACCACTTTAAATAGCTCACAAAAAAGCCCCGATAAACAGGGCTTTTTTGTATCTGAGTCTCTAAATCAACCAACTAGCCAATGTGCCATAAGCGCTATCACCGGAAGTGTTACCAAGGTTCTCAGGATAAAGATTGTGAACAACTCCAAAATGTTCACGGGGATTTTGCTGCCCAGTAATAGTGCACCTACTTCCGACATATAAATTAATTGCGTCACGCTCATTGCGGCAATGATAAAACGCGTTACATCACTTTCAATCGAACCTGCCGCTAAAATTGATGGAATAAACATATCGGCAAAACCAACCATAATTGTTTGCGCAGCGGCTTCAGCTTCAGGCACTTGTAATAACTCTAAAAACGGAATAAATGGCATACCTAAATATTGAAAAACCGGCGTATATTCAGCAATAATCAATGCAAATGTGCCCACAGCCATTACAACTGGTAATACAGCAAACACCATATCAAGCGCGTTATGAACGCCTTCTTTTAATGTTCCCTTTAACCCGGGTGCTTTTTCAGCCTTAGCTAATGCAACATCCAATGAATGCTTAAATAACGTTTTACCTTCAGGTACTAATTCAGCGTTAACATCAGGCTTCGTACCGTCAATTAATAAGTCTTTTTTAAAGCGTAACGGTGGTAATCGAGGTACTATAATCGCGGCCACAACCCCGGCTAAACATACCGTTGCATAAAATGGGGCAAATAGGTATTCCAGTTTTACTTGGCCAATAACCACTAAACAAAAAGTGATTGAAACAGCAGAGAAAGTGGTACCAATTATCGCAGCTTCACGTTGTGTATAGTATTTATCTTCATATTGACGCGCGGTCATTAAAATTCCTACGCTCCCATCCCCCAACCAAGAGGCAACACAGTTAACCGCACTACGCCCTGGCACCCCAAATAATGGACGCATCACTTTCGTTAATAAAGTCCCCACTAATTCAAGTAAACCAAAGTTAAGCAATAAAGGAAGTAATAAACCCGCTAAAATAAATACCGAAAATAATACAGGCAGTAAATCTTTTAATACCAGAAGCCCTGTATTTTCAGACGTTATCGCATGAGGTCCAACTTGAAAGTAAGTTAATAGCACAAACAGCATACCTAGTAGCCTAGTGACTAACCAAATCCAACTCACATTAAACAAATGATTAAGCAAGCGAAATTTTGTTAAGCTTTTTGGCTTTAACACACTGAATATAATAGACATTACGCCTGCAAAACAAATAACAAACGCGATCAGACCTAAAGCAATATCTGCAAATGAAGCCTGCACTGCTTTAGCCATTACCGCGATTGGTATCGTCATGATCTCGCCAGATGGAACCGGTGTCATAAATAAGAACACGCCAATCAAAGAGGGGACTAAAAAGGCAAACCATACTCTTAAATCGTAGCTCTTTTGATGCTGCTGCGGGCTGGGTGAGTTTAACTTAGACATATTTTCAACCTGTTAAAACCACAAAAAGAGCCAAATGCTCTTTTTGTGGTTATTATTTTATTTTTGATTAAATTTTAATACCGCGCTGACGCAAGGCATTTTCTAATGCTTGTTGTAGATCGTTCATAGTGCCAGGCTCCAATGTTGCCCCTTTATCATCCATCCAAGTTAAACTAGTGCCGCCCTCTTTCGTTCGGCTAACGAGTATTTGGTATTGCCCTTCATCAATTGGTAACTCAGCAAGTTCATCACCCCAAATTGAATCCCAGACGCTTGATTCAGGCTTTTTATAGTCAGCCGTTATAAGGCCTTTTTCTTGGTTTATCTCTACAATTGTAAAAGATAAGCGCTCTAAGAAACCAGAAAAGCGCTCAAAAATAACTGAGTAATCTTGCTCTGTTACCAATGCCGCATTGCCTTTATTATCAAAGCCCATCTCAAGAGAAATAATGCCTTGCTGCTTACGCATTTCAACCTGAAGCTGACGGTAGCGATAATCAAATTCAGCAATTACTTGATTTAATGCACGTACTTCTAACTGTTGCTGCAAAAGCGGCGTTAGTTTTTCACTTGCACTTTTATAATCAACCAGTTTAGAACTCAACGAAGCTGTACGCTGGTGTGATTTTTCTTCCAATGTAAAAATAAAACGCTGTTGTGATACAGGCGCACTATCAGCAAACCAGCCATCATCTGGTTTTATAATTGAGTACCAATCGGTTTCAATCGTACCCGTTGTATTATCTTCTTTCTGCACTCGTGTTTGTTGTTCAGCCAAAACAGCTTTAACCGATTCAGTGATAAATTTATTTAAATCGACAATGCCGTCATTTTTATCAAAAAATACACGCGCTTGTTTATCCGTTTCTTCAACCCAGCTGCCTTTAGCTACGGTTAAAACCTGTGCTGGCGGGCGGTAATTTGTGGAATCTGGATTATTATCATAAGCAGCCACTTCCATTTTATAAGTGGGGTCTTGCGCTGGTTGCGCCAATTGCCCAGGCACCTGTACTGGTGCAGTTGCACGATAATTACGTTTATGATGCGCTTCATCAGTAAAAACACTACATCCTGACAAGCCTACCAATACACTCACTGCAAGCGCTTTTGGGATCCAATACTGCACAGATAATTCTCCTTAGCATACCCTTAATTGTTTTAACAAATATATGAGTGGGTTATGCCGATTTGGTTCAGTGTAAAATCAAGATTAACTTTACATTTCTTTTTTTTATGCAAAACCCGTTGTTTTGAAGAGCCACTCAATACATATTATGAGCGCGGTTATGCAAAATTTTAACTATGGTACTTTCCCATGCTACTAAAAACAAGAAACACCGTGATTTTATACGGTGTAAATTAAGGTGCTCTGTAGTTTAGCACCTAATTTGTGTTAAACTTCGCCGCCATACAGCCACTATTACTGGCTTAGCTCGCGCTGTCTGTTGTAATAAACATAACTTAGGTATTTGAATTTATGACTGTTTTTTCAAACCATCAGATCGTATTAACTGCAATTGGCGAAGATCGCCCTGGTATTGTTAGTGAATTAACCCAATTAGTCAGTGACTGTCATTGCAACATCATCGACAGCCGCATTGCCATCTTAGGGAATGAATTTACGTTTATTATGTTGTTATCTGGTGACATGTCTGCAATAAGCCGAATTGAACACACCTTGCCTCTCAAAGGCATGGAGTTAGGTTTGCTGACTATGATGAAGCGCACAGCCAGTCATAAACAAAGTGAATTTTGTGCAGGCTATACGCTCGAGTACACTGGTATAGACACCCCTGGCACTCTCAGTAAAGTAACTCGCTTCTTTGCAGATAATCAAATTAGCATTTGTTCTCTAAAATCAGATACGTTTGATGAAGATGAGCATGTAAAAATGCGCTGTGAAATTGAGTTTAATATTCCCGTAGACGTTGACATTGATACCTTTAAAGTTCAATTTGAGGATCTATCACGCACCCTTAACGTAGACTATATTTTTAGACGCATTCGATAAGGAATAAACCATGAATACAATCAGTCCATTACAAGCAGGCGATAAAGCGCCTAGCTTTAGCTTACAAAACCAAGATGGTGAGCTAATCGTTCTTGAAGAGTTATTGAAAGACCAGCAAGTACTCGTGTACTTTTATCCAAAAGCATCAACACCTGGCTGCACTGTGCAAGCTGAAAACCTACGAGATGAAAAAGACGTATTAGCGCAATTAAATACCCGCGTTGTTGGTATAAGCCCTGATCCGGTTAAAAAATTAAAGAACTTTGAAACGAAAAAAGACCTTAATTTTGACCTACTCTCAGACGAAGATCACGCCATTGCAGAAGCATTTGGTGTATGGGGCTATAAAAAATTCATGGGCAAAGAATACGACGGTATTCACCGTTTAAGTTTCTTAATTGGTCAAGATGGCAAAATTACATACTTGTTTGATAAGTTTAAAACCAAAGATCACCATCAAGTGGTGTTGGATTATTTGACTAAAGACTGAGCTGTAAGCTGTTAAGAATATACATAAGCGTTGCCAATGTGCAGCGCTTTTTTATTGGCTATAAATAAAAGTACATGGTAACCAAACGCTTAAAACGTTTTGTTGAGCAATCTTTTGCTGAGCAAAGCATTAAAATAACAATCTGTAATTCACTTGACGATGCTAACAATTATCTAGACCAAAATTGTATAGATTTGTTGTTTTTGGACCTCAACCTGCAAGGTTGTGATGGGTTTACCTTACAAAAGGAGCAACTCAGTGAAAGCTTTCACACTACTGTGGTTTCTGCTAACTCCGACCGAGCGGTTGAGGCTTTTGATGCAGGGATACTGGATTTCGTCGCTAAACCCTTTACTCAAGAAAGCAGTAAAGAGGCTGTAACAAAAACAAGCAGGTCACTGTAAATATCTAACTTACAAGCGCTTAGGGAGAATTGAATTATTAGCTATAGAACAAGTGCAATATTTAAAAGCTGAAGGACATTATTGTAAAGTCTTTACGCACAGCAACAATAGTTTTTTACACGATAAAAGTTTAGATAAATTAACCAATTTACTACCTGATAATTTTATTCGTATCCACCGCTCTTATACTGTGGCAATAGATTGCTTCCAATCTATTAAGTCAGAGGAAGGAAGTATTGGCTTACGCTAAAATCTAGTCATCGGCTACCTATAGGTCGAACCAAGGTGCAAGCTATCAAAGCGGTTTTGATTTAAATGGGTAAAATAACTTTTAAAAAATAGATATACAATAAAGATAAGAATATATAAATTATGTCAATCATATGCATAGTCTTACTTACTGAATATCTATCAATTAAAACTAAAAAACTAGTACCCCCTTATTAAAGTGGATAAAATTCATATTCTATTTTTTTGCAACGATAAATATTGATTCACTACTAGTTTGCCACTCAAACTCTACCGAAAACCCTGCTTTATTAAGTTTACTAATAAACTGATTTTTGGTCAAAACAGATACGTAAGGTGCCAAACCAATAAACTGCATTAATGATAATAGTAATCTAAGTACTAAATTCACCTCACCTATTAATGAGGTACTTGAGATAAAAACACCATTATTTTTTAGTAATTTGTAAACATAATTAATAGAATTATCTACATCCTCCAGAAGATGAATAACGTTTAAACCTAAAATAACATCGTAATCTTGATTGTGAAGGATAAGCTCATCAAGTGTATTTTGTCTGAAAATGACATTTTTAACATTACATTCTATTGCCTTGTTTTTAGCTATTTCAATCATTTTTTCAGAGATATCAGTTGCAACAATTTGTTTTACAAATGGAGCGTGGATTATTGCTGTGCCGCCACTACCACACCCAAACTCTAAAACCTCACTCTCTTTATTTAAATATTGCTGCGTAATAGATAATTTTTTTTGATATGTTTTGATATCTTTAATGGCTGTCTTAGCATATTTAATTGCACTTTTGTTCCAAAATACTTTTGAACCTATCATAATATTAATATCCAATATTTTATAGAATTAGCTTGTATCTAGAGCTTTCTATTATTTCAATTGAAAGTTTGACCTACTCGTATTTGAGCCTCAGATTTGTCGTCACAGAATTTCGTTTTTAGTCTGTTTACTATATCTAAAGGCCAAATACGTAACAGCCAAAGTTTACTTGATTGCAGTAAATAAAAGAGCTTTATCCAGTGCTCGTAGTATCTCTAATAGCCAATCTTTATCTTGAGGCGCAGCTTGATTTATTGTAAATACAATACTCGTGTCTGTTGCTGGAATATAATACATACCGGTTCCCCACGCCCCATCATGGCCATAAACAACAACGGTTTTATGCGCAAGTTGATACTCCATCCTCTTCATACCCAATCCGTAAGAAAAGCTTTCATTTTCAATATTAACCGTTTTTTGCATTTCTTTTAGGGTACTAACATTCTGAAACAGCTTATCGTTGAATAGGTCGCTAACATATGAATTTAACTCTTCTATATTCGATACAATGCCGCCGCCAGCCCAATCAAAAGAAGTATTGAGTCCACTTGCAATAACATCAATATTTTCGTCGATACCAAAAGGCGATAAATTTGAGTAATGATGAGCAGGCCCTTTTCCTTTTGCTGCTTCATGCCATTCTAAGTATGCAAAGTTCATTTCAGATTGAGAGAAAATCTCAACTTGGTAGTTATCAGCTAGGCTCATTCCTGATATTTTTTCTATAATAATACCTAAAAGTAGATAATTAGTATCAGAGTAATGATAGTTTTCACCTGGGCTATTTTTTGCATATTGATGCATACCGCTTGAAAAAAAGTATTCAAGAACGCTAATACTTGTCCATGATTGCTTAGAGATGCCTGTTGGTAGGAGCTTTGTGACATCTAAAATCTGTAATCCGGCCAATGAATGTGATGTGGCATCGTCATCAGGTTCGTCAGCGATATAATCTCGTAAACCACTAGTATGATTTAATAATTGACCGACTGTTAAAGATTCACCGTTTGAAATGCCGCCTATCTGATGTAATTCATTCAACGTATGATGAAGAGGCATATCACTATCAGTTAAAATATCACTAATTGGCGTTGAAAGTGAAAGACTACCAGCTTCGATCATTTGCATGATCAATGTGGCAGTAAATGTTTTTCCTATACTTGCGATTCTAAATGGCGTTTGTATTGTCATTTCTTCGCCGGTCTTTGGATATGCAATACCTCCTGCTTGATGCCAAGAAAATTTTTGTGCAGGGCTTTCTACACTCATAGCAAGATTGATAATGTCTGGGTCAGATTCTGCTGTTTGATATACATCGTCAAGCTTGTCTTTAGCTATACCGCCGAGAAAAAGAGTAATTTTTTCCTCTACTCCTCCACAAGCTGTTATAAGCGTTAGTAGAAAAATAAGAAGTATTCGTGTAAGTGCTTTTGCGTAATTCATTTTTTGCCTCTGTATCTATAAAAATCTAATTCTCAGGCAAAAAATGTATATTTTCTTCCGTTCCGATAAGACGGGACACTGAAAATATAGCTAAAAAACTACATCAGCTCACTTTTTAAGCTCCCTGTATTCTGATGGAGAGATTGAAGAGTCTTTTTTAAAGGCATTATAGAAAGTGGTTTTTGAATTAAACCCTGAATTCATTGCAATGTTTAAAACAGTGTCATTTGAATTTAAAAGAAGCTCTTTCGCAAATTGCACACGATAACTATTAATAAACTCAAAGAAATTTTTATTCGTGACTTGATTGATTACTTGAGAAAGGTAATGTGGTGTTAAGTCTAGTGAATCGGCAAGACTAGATAAAGATAGTTCATTATTCAAAAAAGGTTTTTCTGTATCCATAAATGTTAAGAGCGATTGATGTATCTTATTAGCTAATGCCTTATCAAGAGACGAACGCTGATATTTTTCTTTTTTCAGAACATAAGTACTTTCATCGGTTAATTTATGTGTATCGATTCTGAGTCTTTTGAATATATTTACCTGCTTTAAACCAAAAATATTTAAGGTAATAATTAGAAATGCGCTAATGAGGTGTAGGGCGGTCAGTAAATGTTCCGAAAGCAACTCTCCGGTCAAAAGTACGATAACTAACATAACCCAAATAATGGCAAGACCTGTTGTCATAACTTTTAACCACGTTAATGATATTTTTTCATTAAATGATAAGTTTTCACCAATAAGAGTTTTGTAATTTGATAAAAGTTTAAAGCAGGCTGGAATATAATAACAACCTTGAACAATGGTTATTATCAGTAATAAAAAAAATGAGATAAAAATCAAAGTGCCAAAATACGTGTCATCCATATCACCGCTAAATAACTCAATGATAACCCCACCATCTAATAACAGTAAGGGGAAAACCATTAAACTCATAAGCAACGAAGGTGTAAAATGTACAAGTAAAACACCCTTGAGCTTGCTGCCAACCATGTCAGAAATATAAGCGTAATATAAAGGTAAGAATAACCCGTTGATAGGTATAATCAGGATAGATAGATGAATGAATTCCTGATCTAGCCCAGTAATATCAACAACACCCTCTGCCAAGCTAATTACGAGCAATAAACATAGAGCAATCAGCCACTTGTGCGTACTGTTCGCTTCATTTTTTTTACCAACCATTGCTAAAATCAAAACAACTGCTTGCACAATACCAATAGAAATAAGAGCAACATGAAAAATCAACATCTTTATTTGTTTTCCTTTAGCTTAAATTCATAGGTTGGATCTTAAGAAACTTGAAGTTGAACTCTGTTAATGATCAAATAGTTACACCAATAAAAAAATGACTAAAAACAGAGTTCACATGCAGATTAACCAAGTTTCAAATCAATTAAAAGCCCTCATCTCAGAAAAGCACCTAATCGCGCTTGCAAAAACCTCAGGGTTTCAAGTCCGCCATCGATGTTTGTCGATTGTCTCTTTA